>CAMWJC010000020.1 GCA_947174495.1 uncultured Lachnospiraceae bacterium
TTGAAGAACATATTTTCCCTTTTTCTAAAATGTCCTTGACAAGGGGTACACTTCACTTCTAACAGAGGCAGGACGGAGCGACGAATTCTTAAAGTCCCTGTCGGATCGGGAACTCCAGAAGAAGCTGTTCGTAGAGTTTGGGATGGAGAAAGGTGAGTAGAAAAGTAACATAATTTTAAAGTTTTGATTTGTGGGAAATGGAGCGGAGAATTGCCATGTTGCCGGAGCAGTTTTTAAATAGAATGGAACAAATGCTTGGGGAGAATTATCCCTCTTTTTTGGAGAGCTATGAGAAACCGAAATATCGGTCTCTTCGCATTAATCATCAGAAGGATCCCTTGGAGAATGTTCGGAAAAAAGCGGAATTTTGTGAGGAGCCAGTTGTTTGGGCAGAAGGCGGATATTATTACAAGGAAGACGTACAACCGGGAAAGCATCCCTTCCATGAGGCAGGGGTTTACTATATTCAGGAACCAAGCGCTATGGCACCGGTTACGGCGCTTGACGTAAAGCCGGGGGAGCGGATTCTGGATCTTTGCTCTGCACCGGGAGGAAAGAGTACGCAGATTGCAGATGCAATGAAAGGAGAAGGTCTTTTAGTCTGCAATGAGATTCATCCGGGGAGGGCAAAGATCTTGTCGGAGAATCTGGAGAGAATGGGAGTTACCAATGCCCTTGTGATCAGTCAGGAACCGGCTTATATGGCAGAGAGATTTTCGAAGTTTTTTGATAAGATTTTGGTGGATGCGCCCTGCTCAGGGGAAGGCATGTTTCGAAAAAACGAGGAGGCAGTGCAGGAGTGGAGCACGGAGAATGTGCATATGTGTGCACAACGCCAGAGTGATATCATGGAAAGCGCCGCTTTGATGCTGCGTGATGGCGGACGGATGGTATATTCTACGTGCACTTTTGCGCCGGAGGAGGACGAAGGAACAATAGACCGCTTTTTGAAAGCGCATCCGGAATTTTCTTTAGAAGAGATACAGAAATATCCGGGCATGGAGCCGGGCAGACCGGAGTTTATTCCGGAAGGAAGCGAAGAGCTGGCAAAGACTGTGAGACTTTGGCCCCATAAATTAAAAGGGGAAGGACATTTTATGGCTCTTCTGAAAAAGGAAGGAAATACAGAGAGTACACCTGCCCCTATTTACAGAACCGAAAAAGGAATAGAAAAGAAAGACTATAAAGAATGGCAGGAATTTCAAAAGACATATCTTAAAAAGTGCTTTGAAGGGACTTATGTGAAGTTTGGGGATCAGCTTTATCTTGTTCCAGGGGAATGCCCTTCCCTAAAAGGACTTAAGGTGCTTCGGGCGGGGCTTCATCTCGGCGCTATGAAAAAGAATCGTTTTGAACCTTCCCATGCGCTGGCGCTTTCCTTAAGGCCGGAGGAGGCAGTGTTTGTTTTGAATGTCAACGAGGAGCAGGCACGGAAATATTTAAAGGGGGAAACCCTTATGGCGGAAGGCGAAAAAGGGTGGTATTTAATCTGCATGGAAGGATATTCATTGGGATGGGGGAAGTTGTCCGGAGGCATGATGAAAAATCATTATCCCAGAGGATTGCGGAAGTGAGTTTTTATTTCATAAACTGGTTCTGCATCTTTTTTAGCAATTTCTTTTTTATTAGCATTTTCCGTTTTCCTGTCAAAGCACGTTTCCATAATATATCTACACCTGCTTTGCCTCTAAGAATACAATACCACCGCTCGGGGATATTAGAGAAACCAAAACAAATTCCTGCGAGGCCGCCGGTTACACACGCTGTTGTATCGGTATCATCCCCTAACATAATTGCACGTTTTACGGCATCTTCATAGTTAGCGGCACATTTCATAATCATAAAGGCGCTTCGCAGACAGTCCACCACATAGCCTGAGCCTTTGCCCTCCCACGGTTCATCCGGCCGAATACTCCATTCCAACTCTTGTTCATATTCCGGCATCTCACTGTAGATATCCCGCAGTGAGCAAATAGCTTTCTTGAGTGCTGCATCAAAATCAAGTCCTGTTAATAATGAGCGTGCAACAATGCAGTATAATGCACAGCAGACTTGATTGCACAGGTTGCCGTGAGTGATCAGACATTGGCTATGAGCATCTAAAATAAGTTCTTTATCTGTTCCTTCATGCCAGAGAGCGAGAGGAAGTACCCGCATAAGAGCGCCGTTTCCTTTGCCATTAGGACGCAGGAGACCACATTCTTCCGGCGGCATACCCGAACTATAAGCGTTTAATGCTTCGCCAGTCTGTATACCTACATCAAATACAACGCCGTCTACCGCCCATTTTCCCTCATGATACCATGCTAAAAGCTTATCCGAAAAGTCTTTCAGGGAAAACTTTCCGCAAGTCACAATACTGTCCAACAAACAAAGTGCCTGAGCACCGTCATCTGACCACGTACCGGCATCTATGCCTGCGTGCGCCCTCTGAAAGCCGGCCGGAGGTATCATCTCGATTTCTTCATAGGGCGGGATTTCTTCAGCAATATGAAATTCATACGGAACTCCCAAGGCATCGCCAATGAGTAATCCGAATAATCCGCCAGTTAAATTATCATAGTTTTTCATCAGTCTATTAATCATTTTAATCCCCATTCCACCATTAAGCCCGATTTTAACAATGTAATTATAATCTATTTTTAACTGGTAAACAATTTAATCGTAAAAATAATAATGAGAAAACAGGTTGAAAAAGCAAGGAGAAAAAGTATAATAATATAGTAGATAGTAAGGCAGACAGATTTTTACATGGAGAAATCAGATGAAAAAGAAATGGTACATAGCGATAGTGGCAGCTCTTGTGGCAGTCGTTTTTTCTGGTTGCGGCAAAGCGAGCAATGAAAATATAAGTGCAGGAATGGAAATGATAGCGGCATTGGAATATGACGGTGCTCTTGCAAGCTTTCAAACAGCGCGGGAGGCAAAAGAAGATGAGAGGCTGATTCTTCGGGGAGAAGGACTTGCCTATATGGGTAAGACCATGTATGAGGAGGCTTCCCAGTCTTTTGAGCAGGCTCTTTCCTTAAGTAATGGAAGAGTAGTGGGGGTGGATTATGATATCAACTATTATCTTGCCACAACCTATTATAAGCTTGGTGAGAAGGATAAGGCGGCAGGTGTCTACGATGCCATTACTGCGCTTAAAAGTGATGCCAGAGATGCCTATTATCTTCGGGGAGTTATCCGGACAGAACAGGGAAATCTGGATGCTGCCAGGGAGGACTTTGATCGTACAATTGCATTAAACAGCAAAGACTATGACAGACTGATTGAGATATACAGTGTGCTGGCGGCAAACGGCTTTCGGGAAGTGGGACAGGAGTACCTGCAGGCTGCCATGGATGCGGGAACTAAGGATATGACAAACTATGAGAAGGGTCGAATTTGTTATTATCTGGAAGATTATGAGAATGCCAGAACTTATCTGGAAAAGGCCAGAGACGAAAGTGGTTATGAGGCAGTTTTGTTCTTGGGAAAAACCTACGAGATTTTAGGGGACAATAATTATGCCATCAGCGTATACAATAGTTATCTGGATAGCGGTGAAACGAATCCCCAGGTTTATAACCAGTTGGGACTTTGTAAGATGAATATGGGAGATTATCAGGGAGCGCTGAATGCTTTCCAGGCAGCAATGAAAGTGGAAGAGAACGGAATGATGCAAACCCTGAAGATGAATGAGATCATTGCCTATGAATATCTTGGAGAATACCGTCAGGCGGAAGTGCTGATGGGAAGCTATTTAAAGACCTATCCCGATGACCAGATGGCGCAGAGGGAGCATACCTTTTTGAAAACAAGATAAATTAACGTTTAGCTGGTTTATCCATATAACCTAAACGACCACTCGGATAAGAAACAAATTCTACGCGCCATACTGGCGCTAAGCACTGCTCGATAAAGCGTTCGCGAATTGCTTCCTTAAGAATTTGTTTCTTATCCGAGTTAGTTTTTGGCTGACGGAAAACCAGCTAATGACTCTGCTATAGTTGCCTAGTTCACGGTCTGGCTATTTGCTAAAAGGTAGAACATTTGACCTTAGTAGAGTTACCGGTTGGGCTTTGCGTCATTCAATAACCCAGCTCAGATGAAAAGAAATTCTAAAGGAGTCCATTCGCGAACGCTTTATCGAGCGTGACGA
Organism: uncultured Lachnospiraceae bacterium; assembly: GCA_947174495.1. Taxonomy (GTDB): domain Bacteria; phylum Bacillota; class Clostridia; order Lachnospirales; family Lachnospiraceae; genus Suilimivivens. Next base: position 4,145 of record CAMWJC010000020.1, read on the forward strand.
CGTAGAATTTCTTTTCATCTGAGCGGACGTCTTACATACGCATACCCAGCTAAACGTTAATTTAACAATATAGTGATAAATAGCACAACATATTATGTTAATTATTTTATGTCAACACAATATGTTGTGTTTTTTATTGACTTTTATTTGCAGGAATGCTAAACTCTTAGTGTACGGCGGTTTTACAGATTATGTAAACCAATAGAAATTTAAGGGGGATGTTTCATGTTTCAGGTAATCAAAAGAGAAGGAGAAATGACAGATTTCACACTGACTAAGATCAGTGACGCAATTATGAAAGCGTTTAACGCCACAGATGTACAATATAACAATGACGTGGTGGATCTGCTTGCCCTTCGTGTTACGGCAGACTTTCAGGGAAAGGTGAAGAACGACGGAATCCACGTAGAGGATATTCAGGACAGTGTAGAGAAGGTTCTGGAGCAGGCCGGTTACGCGGAAGCTGCCAAGGCATATATTTTGTACCGGAAACAGCGCGAAAAAATGCGCACCATGAAATCCACCATTTTAGATTATAAGGATGTTGTAAACAGCTATGTAAAGATTGAAGACTGGCGGGTAAAGGAGAACTCTACGGTTACATACTCAGTAGGCGGATTGATCCTGAGCAATTCCGGCGCGGTTACCGCCAACTACTGGCTGTCTGAGATTTATGATGAAGAGATAGCGGAAGCTCATCGTAATGCGGATATTCATATCCATGACCTGTCCATGCTTACCGGGTACTGCGCAGGCTGGTCGTTAAAGCAGCTTATAACGGAAGGTCTTGGCGGAATTACAGGCAAGATCACATCCGCTCCGGCAGCGCATCTTTCCGTGCTCTGCAATCAGATGGTTAATTTCCTGGGCATTATGCAGAATGAATGGGCAGGCGCACAGGCATTTTCTTCTTTTGATACCTATCTTGCTCCTTTTGTGAAGGTGGACAATCTTTCTTACAAAGAAGTAAAGAAATGCATTGAAGCGTTTATTTACGGTGTAAACACTCCTAGCAGATGGGGAACTCAGGCGCCTTTTTCCAATATCACGCTGGACTGGACAGTTCCGTCAGACTTAGCGGAATTACCGGCAATCGTAGGCGGCGAGGAAATGGATTTTAAATATAAGGACTGCAAGAAGGAAATGGATATGATCAATAAGGCGTTTATTGAGACCATGATCGAGGGTGACGCCAACGGAAGAGGCTTCCAGTATCCGATTCCTACCTATTCCATCACCAGAGATTTTGACTGGTCGGATACGGAGAATAACCGCCTTTTATTTGAAATGACAGCTAAGTACGGGACACCGTATTTTTCAAACTATATTAATTCTGATATGGAACCCAGTGATGTGCGGAGTATGTGCTGCAGACTTCGGCTGGATCTTCGGGAACTGCGTAAAAAGACCGGCGGATTCTTCGGGTCGGGAGAGAGCACGGGAAGCGTGGGGGTTGTCACCATCAATATGCCCAGAATCGCTTACCTTTCCGCCACCAAGGATGATTTCTACAAACGCCTTAACAAGATGATGGATATTGCGGCAAGATCGCTTAAAATGAAACGTGACGTCATCACCAGACTTCTTGATGAAGGACTTTATCCTTATACAAAACGTTATCTGGGAACCTTTGATAATCATTTTTCAACTATTGGTCTGATCGGTATGAATGAGGTGGGGTTGAATGCAAACTGGCTTCGTGCGGATATGACCGACAAGAGAACTCAGGAATTTACCAAAGAGGTTTTAAATCATATGAGAAACCGGCTTTCCGATTATCAGGAGCAGTACGGAGATCTGTATAATCTGGAAGCAACACCGGCGGAGAGTACCACTTACCGCCTTGCAAAGCACGACAAGAAGAAATGGCCGGCGATTAAGACTGCGGGTAAGTTGGGAGATACGCCGTACTATACCAATTCTTCCCATCTTCCGGTTGATTTTTCTGAGGATATTTTTGATGCTTTGGATATTCAGGATGAACTGCAGACCTTATATACATCAGGAACTGTATTCCATGCATTTTTGGGAGAAAAGCTTCCTGACTGGAAGGCAGCAGCAGAGTTAATACGTACCATAGCAGAGAATTATAGGCTTCCTTATTACACTTTGTCACCGACTTATTCAATCTGTAAAGAGCACGGTTATCTGACAGGAGAGCAGGCTGTGTGCCCGCATTGCGGAAAGAAGACAGAAATATACAGCCGTATTACAGGTTATTACCGGCCGGTGCAGAACTGGAATGACGGAAAGCTTCAAGAGTACGCAAACCGTACTACCTATAATATTCAGAAGTCTGTTTTAAAGAAGCCGATTACCAGTGTGGTTACTTTATCTGACTACGAAAACGAGGTAAAGGTATCTGTTAAGGCACCGGAGCAGATCGCTTATCTGTTCACTACAAAGACCTGCCCCAACTGCAAACTTGCAAAGGAATATTTAAAGAATTTTAAATATATTCTGATTGACGCGGAAGAAAATATTGAATTGGCGAATAAATATGGAGTTATGCAGGCTCCTACACTGGTTGTGGCGGATGGAGACGGCGTTCGCAAATATGTGAATGCATCCCGCATTAAACAATTTGTGGACAGTCAGATGCAGGTACTTGTGTAAAATCTTAGAACCTATAAACTCAAAAAGACGTTGTACAAGCAGCGTCTTTTTCCGGTAGAAAAAGGTACTACTGGGGAACTTTATAAACGGCAGTATGGAAGTGGAGGATTGCAATGATCAACAAACTGGTAGAGAAGATTCAAAAGACGGGAGCACCCATAGTTGTAGGACTTGATCCTATGATGAAGTTTGTGCCGGAGCATATTCAAAAGAAAGCATTTTCGGAATACGGGGAAACTCTGGAAGGCGCTGGTGAGGCGATCTGGCAGTACAATAAGGAACTAGTGGATCACATTTACGATTTGATTCCGGCAGTAAAGCCGCAGATTGCCATGTATGAGCAGTTCGGACTTCCGGGGCTTGCGGCTTTCAAGAAGACCATTGATTACTGTAAGGAAAAGGATCTGGTGGTGATCGGCGATGTCAAGAGAGGAGATATCGGCTCCACTTCGGAGGCTTATGCAGTAGGACATCTGGGAAAGGTGCAGGTAGGAAACAATTTTTACCGTGGGTTTGATGAGGATTTTGCCACAGTGAATCCGTATCTTGGATCTGACGGGGTGAATCCGTTTCTCAAGGTTTGTAAAGAAGAGCATAAAGGAGTATTTATTCTGGTAAAAACCTCCAATCCAAGCAGTGGTGAGCTGCAGGACCGTGTAATCGCAGATGCGAACAGACCGCTTTATGAAGTGGTGGGAGAGCAGGTTGCCGGCTGGGCCCAGGAACTGATGGGAGATACTTACAGCTACGTAGGAGCGGTAGTAGGAGCTACCTATCCGGAAATGGGAAAAGTACTCCGCAAGGTAATGCCCAAAAGCTATATTCTGGTTCCGGGCTATGGTGCTCAGGGCGGAAAAGGAAAGGACCTGGTTCATTTCTTTAATGAAGATGGACTGGGGGCAATTGTCAATTCTTCGAGAGGCATTATCGCTGCTTATCAGCAGGAAAAATATGCCGGTTTCGGCAGCGAAGGTTTTGGTGAGGCAGCTAGAGCGGCGGTGATAGATATGAAGGAAGATATTGCACAGGCATTAGATGCACGGTAGATATAGTAAACGATATAACAAATTGCTCTAATGTAGTTAACTACAGAAAAGGAGAAACAGACATATGGAGAGCTACAAGCAGGAATTTATTGAATTTATGGTGGACAGTCAGGTGCTTAAATTTGGAGATTTTACCTTAAAGAGCGGACGGAAATCCCCCTTTTTTATGAATGCGGGCGGGTATGTGACCGGAACCCAGCTGCGGAGACTGGGTGAGTATTATGCGAAGGCCATCAAGGAGAACTACGGACTTGATTTTGATGTATTATTCGGACCTGCTTATAAGGGAATTCCGCTTTCGGTAGCAACGGCTATGGCCATCAGTGAGCTGTATGGAAAAGAGGTACGTTATTGCTCAAACCGAAAGGAAGTAAAGGACCACGGAGATGTGGGAATCCTACTGGGAAGCAAGCTAAAGGATGGGGACCGTGTGGTTATCATTGAGGATGTGACCACTTCCGGCAAGTCCATTGAAGAAACCTTCCCGATCATTAAGGCACAGGCGGATGTGGAGATCAAAGGTCTGATGGTTTCCTTAAACCGCATGGAGAAGGGACAATCCGAAAAAAGCGCGCTTGCAGAGATACAGGAAAAGTATGGATTTGGTGCGTGTGCCATCGTAAATATGCGGGAGGTTGTGGAGTATCTCTATAACCGTCCTTATAAGGGACAAATTTACATTAATGAAGAACTGAAAGCGTCAATTGACGCATATTATGAACAATATGGCGCAAAATAACTTCTGATTCAGAAAGGAGCGGACATGGAAGAAAAGACATATAAGATCATGAACGGTGCCGGAGCAATGAGCATTGCGGTTGGCGTGGTAACTTTAGTGACGGGGATTGTCTGTGGAATTTTAATGATTATCGGCGGTGCAAAGCTGCTTGCAGGCAAATCAAAAATTTTGTTTTAGGGATAAGGGGCGTTCCGGGAGTGGAATGCCTCTTTGTGGTGTAGAATATGTTTAGGAATAAAGGATACATTTTTACCAATCGCAAATATTCCAAGGTGGGAATTATGTCAACCATTTTGGGGATACTGTCCAGTATAACGTTAGGGAGTGCTGTTTATTTATCCTATCAGAATGGAGGAGAGAGCTCTCCAAGGTATGGTACGGCAGCTCTGCTGGCAGAGATTTTTATGTTTGTGGGCTTTATTCTGGCAGTTTACTCTTTAACGGAAAAGGACAAATTTAAACTATTCACAGTGTTTGGCATTCTCGCTAATATTATGGCGTTTGGAGTGCTGAGCCTAATTTTGTATGCAGGAGCGTATGTAGAAGGATGATGAAAGAAAGATTTGTATTGGCGAAAGAACGTCTGTCAATGATAAAGGAAGAAAAGATTCTTCAGGGAAAATACGGGGATTATTTTGAAAAAACGGCTGATTTTCTTACTATGGTATGTGGAATCTATGAGGAGATTGTCGAAGGGAAATACCAGAGCAGGACGCTAACAGAATTAAAAGAAAGCAATTACAAATTGTACGAAGATATTCTGCCGGAGAATTATGAGAACAGTTATGCAAATCCCACGTACACAGACGCCTGTTTTGGGGAGGAATACGGAAAGCTATTGTGTTTTCTGTCAGCGGAGCTTAGAAGCGTTATCGTCCCGGCATTTGAGGAAAGACTGGAAGATCTGGTTATCCGGCTGGAGCTTTTTTTGGAGGTCTATGGTTCTTTTTGCTGTGAAAAAGAGGAAAATGACAGATTGCCCGAAGCTCAGAATTTGAGAGAAATCTTGTATTATTATGTTAATGATTATACGCGGGATGCTTTTGAGCGAAAGCTTTATGATATGTTGGAGCCTTCATCGAATTTTGCCCTTAAGATTATTGAGGGAGACATTTCCGATCCCCGATATCTGTATTTTTTTGGGGAGTATGTGACAGAAAATCAAATTGCAACATGGAAGCATTTGCAGAGTCTGAATCCGGATACAATCCAGAAGATGGCAGACACTTATACAGAAGGTTACCGGATCGGCTTTCAGGTAGGAAACAAGGATATTACCAAAAAGAAAACGGTAAATATTCGTTATTGCCTGGGGTTTGAGCCTATGATCCGTCAGGCAGTGGAGAATTTCAGGAAAATAGGACTTGAGCCTACGATTTATCGGGCAGCTTCCAGCATTTTGCAGGGGAAAGGCTTAAACCGGATTGGATACTACGGGGCAATTCCTAATAAGCAGTATGACTTTGATCACAAGGATGATCAGGCGCTTGTGCTTAATAAAAAGCTTATTCAGGTCCGGATGGAGGCATGGAAGGAAGCTTATGAGAAGTATAAAGAGCAGGCAGCTTATTTTGGTGGGCCGGCAGTAGTGGAAATATTCGGAGAAGCACCGGCGCAGCTACATGAAAAGCCGGAAGCCATCCATCTAACCGAGAACCAGCAAAAGCTGACTGTAGAATATATGGCGGCGGCAGGAGAATTACAGAACCAGTACATTAAGGGAGAAGAACGCAGCTTTACCATTATTGCATTTCCAGTGCCGGAGATCGGTCCGGATTTCACAGAAATTTTTGATGAGGTTATCAGGATTAATACTCTTGATTATAAGCTTTATCAGAGAATGCAGCAGACTATCATAGATACATTAGATAAGGGAAGCTATGTCCTGATTCGGGGAATGAAAGGAAATCGTACCAATTTAAAGGTAGTGCTTCATGAGCTTGCAGATCCGGCGAAACAGTCTAATTTTGAAAATTGCGTGGCAGATGTAAATATTCCGGTAGGAGAAGTGTTTACCTCGCCTGTGCTTGCCGGAACGGAAGGTATTCTGCATGTAAGCAGAGTCTTTTTAAATGAGTTGGAGTACAGGGATATTGAACTGACCCTAAAGGACGGTATGGTGACGGATTATGATTGTGGGAACTTTGACAGCCGGGAAAAGAATCAGAAATATATCAGGGATAATGTGCTTTTCCATCATGAGAGTCTTCCTCTTGGCGAATTTGCCATAGGAACCAACACCACAGCGTTTACGGTAGCCAGAAGGTTTGGGATAGAAGATAAGCTTCCGATCTTAATTGCAGAAAAGACGGGACCGCATTTTGCAGTGGGCGATACCTGCTATTCCCATGCGGAGGATGTGGCAATGTACAATCCTGACGGCAAAGAAGTGATTGCGAGAGATAACGAATGTTCCATAAAGAGAAAAGAAGATCCGGCAAAGGCATACTTTAACTGCCATACGGATATTACGATCCCTTATGATGAATTAGGAGAGGTCAGTGTGGTTACACCGGACGACGAAGTGATTCCCATTATCATAGAAGGAAGGTTTGTGCTGTCCGGGTGTGAAGAACTGAACCTTCCCCTTGATAAGGCAGGAATTTTATAGTATGATGGTATAGAATAGTGGGAAATATTTACTCTACCCACAAGAATTTGTGGTTTTGTCCTGTTTTGGCAGGAACAAATGACTGACCAAAGAGAAGCGGAGGTAAAGATGGCACAGGTAGGAATCGTCATGGGAAGTGACTCAGATATGCCGGTAATGGCAAAGGCGGCAGAAATCCTTGAGGAACTTGGCGTTAGTTTTGAGATGAAGATTATATCCGCCCACAGGGAGCCGGATGTGTTTTTTGAGTATGCAAAGACTGCAGAGGAGAAAGGCTTCAAAGTTATCATAGCAGGGGCAGGTATGGCAGCGCATCTTCCGGGAATGTGTGCGGCGATTTTTCCCATGCCGGTGATCGGAATTCCTATGCATACTACTTCCTTAGGGGGAAGAGATTCCCTGTATTCTATTGTTCAGATGCCTTCCGGAATTCCGGTGGCAACGGTGGCAATCAACGGAGGAACCAACGCAGGATTGCTTGCAGCAAAGATTCTTGCAACTTCCGATGAGGAGCTTTTGCAGAAACTGAAAAATTACAGCAGATCTTTGAAGGAAAGTGTTCAAAAAAAGGACGCAAAGCTTGCAGAGACAGGATACAAGAACTATCAATAAAGGAGCGTCACAGGAAATGGATTATAAAAAGGCTGGAGTAGATATTGAGGCGGGTTACCGCAGCGTGGAGTTGATGAAGAAATATGTGCGGGAAACAGTACGGCCGGAGGTTTTAGGAGGCCTGGGCGGCTTTTCGGGGGCATTTTCCCTCTCAGCTATTAAAAATATGGAGAATCCGGTTCTGGTGTCAGGAACGGATGGAGTAGGAACCAAAATTAAGCTTGCTTTTGTGATGAACAGGCATGATACGGTGGGAATTGACTGTGTTGCAATGTGCGTCAATGATATTGTATGTGCAGGCGGGGAACCGCTGTTCTTTTTGGATTACATTGCCTGTGGCAGAAATTATCCTGAAAAGATCGCTTCCATTGTCAAGGGAGTTGCCGAAGGATGTAAGCAGGCAGGAGCTGCACTGATTGGCGGTGAGACGGCAGAGCATCCGGGACTGATGCCGGAAGAAGAATACGATCTGGCCGGCTTTGCAGTGGGTGTGGTAGATGAGAAAGACCTGATCACAGGGGAGAACATAAAGCCCGGTGATGTTTTGGTGGGAATCGCATCTTCCGGTGTTCATAGCAATGGTTTTTCCTTGATTCGAAAGATATTTGTTATGACCAATGAGAGTCTTAATACATATTATGATGAATTAGGCAAGACATTAGGGGAAGCCTTGATTGAGCCTACCAAAATATATGTGAAGGCAATGAAAAGTATTAAGGAAGCAGGGGTTATTGTTAAGGGTTGCAGCCATATTACCGGCGGCGGTTTTTATGAGAATATTCCAAGAATGCTTCCTGATGGAGTTACGGCTGTTATTGAAAAGAACAGTTATCCGATTCCGCCCATTTTTGAACTGATGAAAAAGAATGGTGATCTGGAAGAAAAGATGATGTACAACACTTATAATATGGGGCTTGGGATGGTTCTTGCTCTTGATCCTGCCGATGCCGATAAGGCGATTGAGGCCATCACGGCAGCCGGCGAGAAAGCTTATGTTGTAGGCAGTATAAAGGCTGGTGAAAAGGGAGTATCCATATGCTGAATATTGTAGTATGTGTTTCCGGAGGCGGAACCAATCTTCAGGCAATTATTGACGGTGTCAAAAATAGAACAATTCAAAATACAAAAATAGCAGGTGTGATTAGTAATAATGTATCTGCTTATGCGTTAAAGAGAGCGGAAGCAGAGGGAATTCCGGCATTATGTGTTTCTCCGGGAAAGTTTGAAAATCGAGATGAATTCAATGATGCCTTTTTATCAGAGATAGACAAGTTGAATCCTGACTTAATTGTATTGGCAGGATTCCTGGTGATCATTCCGCAAAAGATGATTGAGAAATACCGGGACAGAATTATTAATATTCATCCATCATTGATTCCATCCTTTTGCGGAACTGGATTTTATGGTTTAAAGGTACATGAAGAGGCCTTAAAGCGTGGAGTTAAAATTACAGGCGCTACAGTTCATTATGTAGACGAAGGAACGGACACGGGAAGGATTATTTTACAAAAGGCAGTGGAGGTGCTGGAGGGAGATACACCGCAGATCCTTCAGAGACGGGTTATGGAACAGGCGGAATGGATCATTCTTCCGCAGGCAATCAATGAGATTGCAGCCGGATATCGTGAATGAAATAAATCTTGAACTTTAGAAAGGAATGAAGCAGGTGAAGGTTTTAATCGTAGGAAGCGGCGGCAGAGAACATGCCATAGCTGTCAGTGTGGCAAAAAGTCCGAAAGTAGAAAAGATTTATTGTGCACCCGGAAACGCAGGTATTGGGCTTATTGCTGAGTGTGTTCCCATCGGGGCAATGGAGTTTGATAAGCTGACTGCTTTTGCCAAAGAAAAAGAAATTGATCTTGTTGTGGTGGGGATGGATGATCCTCTTGTGGGAGGACTTGTAGATAAGCTTAAGGAAGCAGGAATCCGTACGTTTGGTCCGGAGAAGAAAGCAGCGATTCTGGAAGGAAGCAAAGCATTTTCGAAGGATCTGATGAAAAAGTACGGAATTCCAACAGCTGGCTATGAGACCTTTGATAATGCGCAGGATGCTTTGAATTATCTTGAGATGGTTGAGTTCCCTATTGTGTTAAAGGCGGATGGACTGGCGCTTGGAAAGGGTGTTTTGATCTGTAACAATCTGGAAGAGGCAAGGCAGGGTGTCCAGACAATTATGCTGGATAAACAATTTGGTGATGCCGGAAATCTTCTTGTGGTTGAGGAGTTTATGACAGGCAGAGAGGTGTCAGTTCTTTCTTTTGTAGATGGCAAAACCATTAAGACTATGACATCCGCACAGGATCACAAGCGTGCGTATGACGGAGATCAGGGGCCGAATACAGGCGGAATGGGAACATTTTCTCCCAGTCCTTTTTATACCAAAGAGATTGATGATTTTTGTCAGAAATATATTTATCAGGCAACAGTGAATGCTATGGCCCGTGAGGGGAGAGAATTCAAGGGAATTATTTTCTTTGGGCTGATGCTTACGGAATTTGGTCCCCGGGTATTGGAGTATAATGCCAGATTTGGAGACCCGGAAGCTCAAGTTGTGCTTCCGCGAATGAAGAATGACATTATTGAAGTCATGGAAGCTTGCATAGACGGAAGACTTGATGAAATTGATCTACAGTTTGAGGACAATGCGGCAGTTTGTGTGGTCCTTGCTTCGGAAGGTTATCCCGTGAAGTATGAGAAGGGATTTTTGATTCATGGGCTGGAGCGGTTTGAGGGAGAGGATTCTTACTTCTGTTTTCATGCAGGAACCAAAATGTCCGATCAGGGGATTGTGACAAACGGCGGCAGAGTTCTTGGAATCACAGCAAAAGGCCGGGATTTGAAGGAAGCCAGGGCAAATGCATATGAGGCAGCGCAGTGGGTGTCCTTTGAGAATAAATATATGCGCCATGATATTGGAAAGGCAATTGACGAAGCATAAGAAAGTGGGGGATTTAAGTTATGGCAGAGGATATGGAAAAAATATGGATGCCAGGTGGCTATCAGAAGCCCACATTGTGTTCTATATGCGGAGGGGTTCTTGTATATAAAGGGATAGGAGAATATCAGTGTGAGGACTGTGAAGCATTTGAATATGATGATTACGGCAAGGTACGTAATTATCTGGATAATCACAGAGGCGCTAATGTAGCACAAATATCTGATGCTACAGGGGTTACACACAAAGTGATACGGGAAATGATCAAAGAGAACCGTTTTGAGGTAATCGATAATCCCGGTGGCTACATACGCTGTGAAATGTGCGGCGTGGATATTAAGAGCGGAAGACTTTGTGCAAATTGTGAAGTTGTCTATCACCGCAAAATGGAAGATAAGGTTCGAAATGCCAAAAAGAAGAACATTTCAGGATACGGAGATGCGTTACAGGGCGAAGAGGGAAGTATTCGTTTTACAAGATAAAGATAAGGGAGAGAACAAAGTGAAAAGGTTTAGAACAGGCAGAGAAAATTTTGGATGGTTAAAGTACTTTACAGCTTGTGTCATTGCAGTAGGAGTATTTTGGATGACGGCATTTACGGCACTGGCAGCGGAAGGAGAAATTACCGCTGATACGGCTTATATTCGTTCACAGGCGAACAAAGAAAGTGAAGTAGTGGGCAGTACGACAAAGGGCAAAAAGGTTGATCTGATCGAATCCGTTAAGGATAGTGCGGGAATGACATGGTATAAGGTTCCTGTTGCTGGTGGCGGATATGGCTATATTAGGGGAGATCTTGTGAAGACCAGCGATACGGTTCCAGCAGCTTCTACAGCATCGCAGACTAACGATCAGCCAGCAGCAAACCAGCCAGCGGAAACGGTACCTACCTCCATCGGAGAACAGGCAGCAGTGATTCAGTGTGATACAAATGCGATAATTCGCTCGGGAGCTTCCAAATCACACAGTGTGGTTTCATCTTTGCCCAACGGTACGTCAATTACTTTGATTGGTGAAGCAAATGACAACGCTGGAAATAAATGGTATCAGATAACCTCCAATTATAATGGCAGAAACATAGAAGGGTACATTCGGTCAGATCTGATTGCAATCGGCGCTCAGGGCGGTGATAATTCTTCTGAAGGAGAAGGTGGCGGTGAAGCTCCGGCAGAGGGAGAGAACCCCGAGGGCGGAGAAGGTGAAAATCCGGAAGGAGAAGGACAGGCACCAGAAGACTATGATCAGGAATCTGCACCGGAGGAATCCCATTCAGATTATGATGTTGTCTGGGAGAATGAAGAGTATTATCTTTATGATTATCCCGCAAAAGGGAAAACCAAGATTTCATTGATAAAAGAAGCCATCGACTATGTCAATGTGCAAGTGCCAAAGATGGAGAAGACAATAAAGACAAATAAGATTATCATTTTTGTGCTTGCAGGTGTCATTGTAATTTTGTTCATTATTATGACCATATTGATCTTCAAGATTCGGAGTCTTTATTATGAAGATTATGATGAGGATGAGGAGGAAGAAGAGGAAGAGGAAGAGCCAGAACCAGTTCCCGTAAAGAGAAAAGTTGTTCGCCGGAAGGTAGAAGAGGAAGAGCCGGAGCCCGTTCCTGTTAGAAAGAAAAAAGTTGTTCCCAAGGATGAGACGGCAGGAAGAAGCAGTGAGCGTCCGACACGTCCGAAAAGAGAAGCGGAGCCGGAGATGCGTGCAGCAGAAAGAAAAGAAGGCACAAAGAAACCGGCAGCCAGAAAATCGCAGAATTTTTTGGTAGATGATGACGAGTTTGAGTTTGAGTTTTTAAACATGGATGATAAAGATATGTAAATAATAGAATCGAAGGTACTATTGTCAGGAACAAAAGAGGGATAGCGTTAGCTATTCCTCTTGCGTCGAATATGAAAGGATGCCAAAATGATAGTAGAGATAGATTTTAACAGTGAGGAGGCATTATATCTTCAGCTTAGAAATCAGATCATTCTGGGAATTGCTACGGCTAAATTTCAGGAGGGTGATACATTGCCCTCAGTGCGTCAGCTTGCGGAGGATATCGGTATTAATATGCATACGGTTAACAAGGCATATACGGTGCTGAAACAGGAAGGATTTCTGAAAGTGGACAGGAGAAAGGGTGCAGTGATTGCACTTGATCTGGATAAATTGCGGACACTGGAAGAAATGGATGAGGAGCTCCGTGTGATACTGGCAAAAGCAATCTGTAAAGGAATTTCCAGAGAAGAAGTGCATCAGATGATAGAAGAAATTTATGAAGAATATGGAGGAGCCTGAATTGAGCAGTCAGAAATTTGGTTTTACGGATAAAGCAAAAACAGCCCTTAAGCTGGCGGAAAAAACGGCTGTGCGGATGCATGCAGGATATGTGGGAACAGAGCATATTCTGGTGGGACTTTTAAAAGAAAATACAGGGGTGGCAGCCAAGGTTTTATCGGATAATGGTACGGATGAGGCTAAGATTATAGAAATGATACAGGAGCTTATTGTACCGGATGGACTGGTGGCTGTTCTGGATAAGGAAAGTTATTCTCCAAGGGCACAGTTTGTCCTGGAGGAGGCACATAGACAAGCGGATCGTTTCGCGGCAGAAAGAACAGGAACCGAACATATTCTCCTGGCTCTTTTGAAAGAGGGAGAGAATGTTGCGGTAAGATTATTAAACACCCTTGGAATATCTGTGCAGAAGCTTTACGCAGATACTCTTATTGCAATGGGAGAGGATGGAAATCTCTACAAAGAGGATTTGTCCAGAAAGCAAAGCCGGAAAAGCAAACAGACTTCAACATTGGATCAATATAGTCGTAATCTTACAGCGCTTGCAGCAGAGGGAAAACTGGACCCCGTGATCGGCAGAGAAGATGAGATAAAGAGAGTTATTGAAATTTTAAGCCGAAGGACCAAAAATAACCCCTGTTTGATCGGAGAGCCCGGTGTGGGAAAAACAGCAGTCGTGGAAGGTCTGGCGCTTCGTATTGCATCCGGAGAAGTACCGCTTACGGTACAGAATAAGAGAGTGCTGACACTGGATCTGTCCGGAATGGTGGCAGGCTCTAAGTACCGGGGTGAGTTTGAGGAGAGGATCAAAAAAGTAATTCGCGAAGTGCAGGAGGATGGAGATGTTATTTTGTTTTTGGATGAAATGCATACGATCATCGGTGCTGGCGGAGCGGAAGGAGCGATTGATGCTTCCAACATCTTAAAACCTTCTCTTGCAAGAGGAGAATTGCAGCTGATCGGGGCAACCACAGTAGCAGAATATCATAAGTATGTGGAAAAGGATGCGGCACTGGAGCGGCGTTTCCAGTCCGTGTATGTGGAGGAGCCTTCTATCGAGCAGGCGATTGATATATTAAAGGGGATTGCACCTAAGTATGAAGAGCATCATAAGGTTGCGATTACCGATGAGGCAATCCGGGCAGCGGTTACGCTCTCCGAGAGATATATTAATGACCGGAATCTGCCGGACAAGGCAATCGATTTGATCGACGAGGCGGCAGCAGCAGCCCGTCTTGCGAACATGCACGTATCGGAAAAGCTGAAGACGGCACAGCAGGCCATAAAAGAGATGGATCTTCAGATAGAAGAGTGTATTAAAGCAGAAGATTTTAAAGCTGCTTCAGAGCTTCGCGCGCAGCAGGATGAGATGATTCGCAAGTATGAGCGGGCAAGGGGAAAGAATCAAAGAAACCAGACGGAAAATAAGTTTTCTATTGGTGAAAATGAGATCGCTGAAGTAGTTTCTTCCTGGACAAAGGTTCCGGTAAAGAAACTGACGGAAAAGGAAAGTGAACGTCTGCTAAAGTTGGAGAAGGTGCTTCATAAGCGTGTGATTGGTCAGAATGATGCGGTTACGGCAGTATCACAGGCAATCCGCCGGGGAAGAGTGGGATTGCAGGACCCGGGAAGACCGATTGGTTCCTTCTTGTTTTTGGGTCCTACCGGTGTGGGGAAAACCGAACTTTCCAAAGCACTTGCAGAGGCAATGTTCGGATCGGAAAATGCATTGATACGTGTGGACATGTCAGAGTATATGGAAGGACACTCCGTGTCGAAAATGATTGGGTCCCCTCCGGGATATGTGGGATTTGAAGAGGGCGGACAGCTCAGTGAGAAGATTCGAAAGAATCCTTATTCCGTGGTTTTGTTTGATGAAATTGAGAAGGCCCATCCGGATGTGTTTAACGTTCTTCTGCAGGTGTTGGATGATGGGCATATTACCGATTCCAAAGGAAGAAAGGTAAGCTTTAAAAACACCATATTGATTATGACTTCCAATGCAGGTGCCCAGAGAATTGTAGAGCCGAAGAATCTGGGATTTTCCACCGAGACCAGCAAGGAACAGGACTATGAGAAGATGAAGACGGGTGTTATGGAGGAAGTCAAAAAGCTTTTCAAGCCTGAATTCATTAATCGTATTGATGAGATTATGGTATTTAAACCGCTTGGCAAGGAAGAGATGCATGAGATCGTAAATTTACTATGTGATACGCTTGCTAAGCGCTGTAGGACGCAGATGCAGATAGAAATCACTTTCCGGCCGACTCTTAAGGAGCATTTGGTTACCAAATACTCAGATGCAAAGATGGGTGCGCGTCCTTTAAAGAGAGCAATACAGAATGTGGTGGAGAATCAGCTTGCGGAAGAAATCCTGGCAGGACGTATCAAATCCGGAGATACGGTGGCGGTGGGATTCCGTAAGGAACAAGTTGCTTTTGATGTAAAAGAAAAGTAGATTTTTGAGAGAAAATATATTATACTAAGATTAATAAAGACCAAAGAAATGTCAGGAGGACTTAAGAAATGGCTGTTGTAGAGGAACTGCTTCGCTCGGAAGGAGACGGTACGATCAGCTTCGGCAATCATTTGCTGGAAAACAAAGCGAAGGTAGAGGATTTTGAACATTGCGGGGATCTGTATAAGGTTAAGACCTACAAAGCAATGACTAAACTGGAACGGAACGGAATGTTTGCTTATGAGTCAGTTCCGGGAACCAGTGTTCTTAACTTTTCAGAGACTGCGGACGGAGTCAGCTTTAAGGCAGAGGGTGTCGAGGATGCACAGATAACCCTTGGACTTGAAGAAGACACTGAGTACGAAGTGTTCATTGATGACAAGAGTATTGGCAAAATGAAGACAAATCTTGGCGGAAAGATGAACATTAGTGTAGAGCTGGGGGCAGACAAAGAAGTGGGCATTAAAGTAACCAGATAGAGATCAAAAGTGTATGTGTTACAGGCACTTTATGAAACAAAGGGGGAACTGCTTTAAGCAGTTCCCCGTCTCATATAATAAGAAAGTAAAGGACGAGTTATGGCAAAAGGGAAATCATCTACCATATTTTATTGTCAGAATTGCGGATATGAATCCGCAAAATGGATGGGGCAATGTCCGGGATGCCATCAGTGGAACACCTTTGTGGAGGAGACGATCTCTTTGGCAGGGAGCGGAAAGTCTGGAACTATGCGTACTGCGCAAGTATCGGGTAAACCAGTATCTCTCAAAGAGATTTCTTTAGAGGATGAGGATCGTCTTACAACTCATAGCGGAGAGCTGGACCGGGTCTTGGGAGGCGGACTGGTAAGAGGTTCTCTGACGTTGGTTGGAGGTGACCCGGGTATCGGTAAATCCACACTTCTGTTGCAGGTGTGCAGAATGCTGGCGGCAGATGAGAGGGAAGTGCTTTATGTTTCCGGAGAGGAATCCTTAAAACAAATCAAACTGCGGGCAAACCGTATTGGAGAATTTAATGAGCATCTGAAATTGTTATGCGAGACCAGTCTTGGAACGATTGAGGAAACAATACGTCGTATGAAGCCGGATGTTGTGGTTATTGATTCCATTCAAACCATGTATCAGGAAAGCATTTCTTCTGCTCCTGGAAGTATTTCCCAGGTCAGAGAGGCTACTGGTGTACTCCTGCAGCTTGCCAAAGGACTGAATATTTCTGTTTTTATTGTTGGTCATGTAACCAAGGAAGGAACCGTAGCCGGCCCCAGAGTTTTGGAGCATATGGTAGATACGGTTTTATATTTTGAGGGAGACAGGCATGCATCTTATCGGATTTTACGGGGCGTAAAAAACCGATTTGGTTCTACCAATGAGATTGGTGTTTTTGAGATGGCGGCGGAAGGACTCAGGGAGGTAGAGAATCCGTCTGAATTTATGCTCAGTGGAAAGCCCGAACATGCCAGCGGTTCCGTTGTGGTATGTTCCATGGAGGGGACGCGTCCTATGCTGGTGGAAATACAGGCTCTTGTATGTCACAGCAGCTTTGGTATTCCCAGAAGACAGACAACCGGAACCGATTTTAACAGGGTGAATTTATTGATTGCGGTCCTGGAAAAGAGACTGGGACTTCAGATGGGCAATTGTGATGCTTATGTGAATATAGCTGGCGGCATTCGGATACAGGAGCCGGCAGTGGATCTGGGAATTGTAATGGCGCTGGTTTCCAGTTTTAAGAATAGAAGTATTGATGATAAGATGATCGCATTCGGGGAGGTTGGCCTTAGTGGGGAAGTGCGTGGAGTTAGTATGGTACAGGCACGGGTACAGGAGGCCAAGAAGCTTGGATTTACCTCCTGTGTGATTCCCAAGGTATGCATGGAGGCAGTGAAGGATATTACCGGAATTAAAGTGATTGGGGCAGGCAGCGTAGCGGATGCCATTGATCTTTTGTAAAATGTGACAAAAGTATGACAAATTTTAACAAAATTATAAATAAAAGTATTCAAAACCTTCTGGTTGTGATAAAATAGTACAATCAGGATAAAAGGAGCGAAAGATGGAAAAGAAGAAATGGGTGAAGCATATACCATTATTCATCATTGAAATACTTGTACTTGTGGCAGCAATTGCCGTATTGCTTGTGGTACTGCGTACTACCGGAGAGCATGGCGTTAAAAAGGATATTATTGACGAGGAACAGATAGCAGTTAATGAGGAAGTAAAGAAAAAGGTAACGGAGTCAAAGGAACCGGATAAAGTAAATGAATACACGGGAATTTACAATATCGCCTTTTTTGGTGTGGATGCCAGGGATGAGAATCTTGGAAAAGGTAATAACAGAAGTGATACCATTATGATCTGCTCTATTGATATGGACAAGCATGAAGTGCGTCTTATTTCGGTTTACAGGGATACTTACCTTAACATAGGAAATGACGTTTACAAAAAGTGTAACGCTGCATATGCCTTTGGCGGTCCAAAGCAGGCGCTTGGTATGATCAATATGAATACGGATCTGTATATTACGGATTATGTGACAGTAGGATTTGAGGGCCTGAAGGAGGCAGTAGATGCTCTTGGCGGTATTGAAATGGAAGTGACCGAAGCGGAAATTCAACATTTAAATAATTATCAGATCAGTATGGTGGGAACTACTGAGGATGGTAAGACTTATGTGGCATCGGAAGGCGTGGATTATATTCCGGTCACAGAACCGGGGATGCAGACACTAAACGGACTTCAGGCAACTGCTTATTGCAGAATCCGGCACGTGGGGAATGATTTTCAACGTACGGAGAGACAGAGAAATGTTTTGATTGCTATGATGGAAAAAGCCAAAAAGTCATCTTTAGGAACACTGATGGATGCAGCAAATGCGGTCCTTCCTCACATTGTAACATCTGTTGATGTGGAAGACATGCTTCCATTACTTAGTATGATCGGGGATTATAAGGTGACGATCAGCGATGGATTTCCTTTCAGAAATATGTTGAACGGCGGACCGATCAGAACAGAAGGGGAATGTATTGTACCTGTTTCACTGGAGGATAATGTAGTGAAGCTTCATGAGCTGCTTTTTCCTGAGGAAGAATATGAACCCTCTGAGGAATTGAAAAGTTACAGTAAAATCGTAGAGGAAGACACAAAAGATTACCTTCGATATTAAATATCAGAAATAAATCTACAGATAAATTTTTGATTTGATATGGAATAATGTGTTGACAGGAAATGGACAGATAGGCTATAATAGCATTCGGTGGTTGTAAGCAATCACCATAAAGGGGCATAGTTCAAAGGTAGAACAGCGGTCTCCAAAACCGTCGATGTGGGTTCGATTCCTACTGCCCCTGCTCAGGAAAATAAGAGATCATGGAGTGTTAGAAACTCAGGTTTTCTAACACTTTTTTGCTTATAATGTTGAGAGGTGTATATGAAATATGATGCATTTATCAGCTACCGCCATGCGGAGCTGGATCTACATATTGCGAAGAAGCTTCATAAAGGACTTGAAACCTATAAGGTGCCCAGAGCAGTTGCCCAAAAATCCGGAAAGAAGAACATCAGGCGGGTATTTCGTGATCAGGAGGAGCTCCCAATAGGAAGTGATCTGGGAGATAATATCGAGACTGCCCTGACAGAGTCAGAGTTTTTGATCGTAGTCTGTTCGCCAAGAACCCCGGAGTCTTATTGGGTGCGCAAAGAAATAGAAACCTTTATCAAGCTGCATGACAGAGAGCATGTGCTGGCAGTGCTGATAGAAGGGGAGCCGGATCAATCATTTCCGGCGGAACTTCTGACAGATGATGAGGGCAATCCGGTGGAACCGCTGGCTGCAGATGTAAGAGGCGGATCGTGGCGCGAGATTAACAGAAAGCTGAAAACGGAAATTGTGCGTCTTGCAGCGCCGCTGCTTGGCTGTAGTTATGATGATTTAAGGCAGCGGCACAGAGAGCGCAAAATGAAAAGAGCCGCAGTGGTACTGGCAGCAGTGACGGTGGCAGCGATATTGTTTGGCATTTACAGCGCTTATAATGCCGCGATGATCCGTCAAAATTATGAGGGAAAGCAGCGGAATCAGTCCAAGTATCTGGCGGACACCTCCCTTAATCTGTTAGAAGAGGGAGACCGCCGTGCAGCAGTGCTGGTGGCACTGGAGGCACTACCGGGAGAGGAAGGCGATAGACCCTATGTGGCGGAAGCCCAGTATGCATTAAGTCAGGCACTTTATTGCTATGATGGAGGACATGACCTGAAGCCGGATCGTATCTTGCAGCATGATCAGCCGATCAGCGATTTTTGGCTCAGCCAGGATGCCGCCATGGCAGTGACGATCGATCAGGGAAATAATGTGTATGTGTGGGATGTGAATAACGGAAAGAAGCTTTTGCAGATCGCCCCCACAGTGGAGGACACATTTGGCTTTGTGAATGAAGTAAGAGGGGTAATCATCTGTGAGGATAGTGTCATTTTGAGTGAGAGTGAGAGTCTGCGGGCTGTTTCTCTTGATGGGCAGGAAAAGTGGCGTGTGGATAAATCGGAATGGACGACGCTGTACTGCAAATTTGATGAAGAGGCTATGATAGCTGCCTGTGTGGGAAGTGATCAGGTGGATTTTTATAATATAAGCAACGGAGAACTGCTTGGCAGTATGCCTAATGAGCAGGAGACCTCCTACTCTTCAGTGATGGCGTTTAATATGGAACATACAAAATTTGCGGTTTGCCATCAAGCTTCCAGAGAAGGAAGGGAAGCAGGCTGCATCAGCATATATGATTTTGAAACCCGGGAAGTAACCAGTGTGGAGACGACTGCAAATTCTATCAGTGCAATTGCGTTTACAACTGATGGTCACCTGGTGGCGGCTTCTCTGGAAATCAATGAACTTTTAAATTTTGACCTGGCATCGTCAGAGGGGTATATTGAAAAGATTAATTATAAGACGGGAGAGATCCTCTGGCAGAATACATATGAATATCAGATAATAGGGTATGAATCTGCTGTTGCGCTGATTAGATGCAGGGCTTATACAGAGAAGAAAACAGGGCAGCAGCATGATGAAGTTCTGATGTCAACAGATAATACCGCATATACATGGGATAATGCCACCGGTGACCTGATTGCGCAGGTACGGACGGACAGCGGAATTGACAGCTTTCTCGTGGCGGCGGACAAGGGAACCGCATTCTTGGCGGGAAGCAACGGGACGATTGATATAGTGGATATGACGGAAGGTTTCCGGTATTCTGCGTTTGCAATCCAAACCAATTCAAACCTTAGGGATGTTTCCATTAAAAATAGCGTGATGGCAGTGCGTGCCTTTGCTTCTCCCGACCTGAAAATTTTTAGATATCATAAAAACCCCGGCAAGACAGAGCTGAAAGAATACGAGAGCAGCATTAGCAGCGTGCAAGTTTCTCCGGCGGAAACATATTATGCGGTGAGAGCCTATGATCCTTACTTAAAAATATTATTTTATCGAACACAAGACAATAAACTTGTGGATATGTGGACCAATGTAGAAGAAAAAGGGATTGAGGATTGTGTGTTTGTTGAGGATACGATTTATTTGATTGTTTGTTCCGACGGAAGCCTGTGCTTTTGTGATATAGAGTCAGGTGAAAAGGAAATTTTGCATGAGAATTCAGATTTTAGAAATACAACGTGCTGTTTTGATAAAAGGAAATCCAAGGCTTTTCTATACAGCAACCGGCAGTATGTGGTCGTTGACTTAAAACAAAGGGAGATAGTGGCTTTAGGTGAGACGGAAGGATATATTTGGGGAGGTGTTCTGGCGGAAGATGGAAAGAATGCTTTTTGCAGTATTAAGGAGAAAGGGGTGTGTATTTTTGATCCTGAAACAGGAAATGCTGACCAGATAGAAATTGAAGGGTATCAGGTATTGAATAGTAATAGTACGCACGTAGAAAAATCCTTTGCAGCCAGTGGAGATGGGATGCTGTTAGCAGTTAGCTGTCAGGACAATGTGATCCGGGTGCTGGACTTGGAAAAAATGGCAACGATAGCAGAAATTCCCTTTTCAGGGGTAAGCCGGTGTATGATAAAATTTTCCGAGGACTGCAGGCAGATCATGATGCAGGGGGACGATTATTATTTCCGGGTATATGATCTGGAAAAGAAGGAATTTATTCATATCTCCATTGATCAGTATAATGAGATCAGTGAAATATTGACTGCTGAGGGACAAGGCACGATCAGTCTGCTGACATCCTCAGATATGATTATTTTAGACCGGAATGATTATGAAAGGATTGCGCAGATTGAGGGTGGCAGGGCATATTTGCCGGAAAATGCACGGATTTTGTGCGGATATCTTGGACAGTTGTATCAGCTTCCTTATATGACCCTTGATATGCTGCGTGAGGAGGCGCAGGTTCAATTTGCGGGGGAGGAACTGACAGAACTGGAAAAGACGAGGTTCCATGTAGAGTAAGTTTAACGAGAGGAGAAGGGCATGAGATTAAGTGATTTACTTGCGTATGATAATATTGTGGTGCAATGCCATGACAATCCGGATGCAGATGCCATAGCAAGCGGTTTTGGAGTGTATACCTATCTGAAGGAGCAGGGCAAAAAGGTCAGGCTCGTCTATGGGGGAAGGTATATGATCCAGAAAAGCAATCTGGTTTTGATGGTTTCTACGCTGCAAATCCCTATAGAGCATGTAGAAGAGCTGGAGACTCCGGAACTGCTTGTAACGGTGGACTGTCAGTATGGGGAAGGAAATGTGACGCGTTTTCAGGCGGAACATGTTGCGGTGATTGATCATCACCAGGTATCAGGAGAGCTTCCGGAAATGAATGAAGTGAGAAGTAATCTGGGGGCCTGTGCAACAGTGGTGAGGGAGCTTTTACAGAAAGAAGGCATTGATATCAATGACAACAGAAAGCTGTCCACGGCACTTTATTATGGACTTATGACAGATACCAATAATTTTACAGAGATCTATCATCCGCTGGATAAAGACCTGCAGGATGATGCAATTTTTGAGAGAAGCACCATTGTTCGTTTTCGAAATGCCAATCTATCTCTGGAGGAACTGGAAATTGCCGGAGTGGCGCTTCTTGGCTATGATTATAATGAGACTTACCGGTATGCAGTGGTAGAGGCAAAGCCTTGTGATCCCAATATTCTTGGAATGATCAGTGACCTGATGCTTGAGGTGGATGCAGTTGATACTTGTCTTGTATACAGCGTGCTGCCCTTCGGGGTAAAGATATCGGTGCGCAGCTGTGTGAAGGAGGTTCGGGCAAGCGAACTGGCTGAATTTATTACTGATGAGATTGGCTCCGGAGGAGGACATTTAGAGAAAGCAGGAGGATTTATCCAACAGGAGCTATTGGACAAGGCGTATGAAAAATACCACAGAGAAAAGGAGGTTGGCAGCTTTTTGAAGTGGCGCATGGATGACTACTTTGATGATATCCAGATTATTCATGCAAGAGAATATGAGATTGATCTGACTGGAATGGAAATGTACCGAAAGAAAAGGCTTCCACTGGGCTTTGTGAAAGCGGCAGATGTTTTCAGCCCGGGCTCTACGGTCTGTGTACGTACACTGGAGGGAGATCTGGATGTGCAGATACAGGAGGATACCTACATTATGATCGGAGTGAAGGGAGAAATTTATCCGAATAAAAAGGAAAAATTCGATCGCAGTTATCAGATTATGGAAGAACCTTATCATTTTGAGGGAGAATATGCGCCTACCGTCAAGGATGTGATAGAGGGAAAGAATATTTCGTTGATCCCCTACGCCAGAGCATGTATTCCCACAGGAGAAAGTTATATTTACACAAAGCAGCTCGATCACAGGGTCAAGGTGTTTACCGAGTGGGATGATGAGAAATATATGCTTGGACGGGAAGAAGATTTCCTGGCAGTCCGCAAGGATGATCTTCATGATATTTATATTATTGAAAAAAGTATTTTTGAGAGAACTTATGAGAAAACAGCCAGTGAATAATAAGTATACAAAAGCCTTGAGAGTATTCTCAAGGCTTTTGCTGTAAAAGAGGAATTAATTCCATTATTTTTCTTCGGACTTTTTGCCGACCATGGTGAAGCAGATGATAGCGGCAATGATGTAAAGAACAATAGTCACATACAAAACGGTTTGATATCCGGTAGGATTGACCATGATTGTTTCAACGCTTCCATCTGCAAGATTATGAGCAAGCTCTACTTCCTGACCAAAGTG
The DNA here is from genome assembly GCA_947174495.1 of uncultured Lachnospiraceae bacterium. GTDB lineage: Bacteria > Bacillota > Clostridia > Lachnospirales > Lachnospiraceae > Suilimivivens. The sequence continues at coordinate 27,674 of CAMWJC010000020.1, forward strand.
TTTTACGATGAAGGCTGCCATCTGGTTACCGGTAAGCCCGGCGAAGGCCCATGCAGAAAGAGTAATTCCATGGATAGCGCTGATATTCTTCATACCGTAATGATCCGAAAGAAGCGTGGGAACATTGCTGAAGCCGCCGCCGTAGCCTGCGTTTACAACAAACAGGAGTATCAATACCAGAATCATGATAAAGGTATTTTGGCCCATGTTGGTGATGCCCTGTGTAAGGATAACAAGTGCAGTGGCAGCAATGGATAACACAAAGATGATCTTGTAAATGGTATTTCTGTCCTTAAAGGTATCTGCCCAGGCAGAGAAGCCCAGACGGCCGCCGGCATTGAAGACAGCGGTTACAGAGGAGAGAATACCTACCACGCCCACAAGACCGATACATTTGATGATCATTTTTTCCTGAGAAATAAGTGCAAGTCCGCAGGTAATATTAATGTAGAACATAAGCCAGATGCCGATGAAGGTAACAGGTTTTGCCTTGATTACATCGATGGCACGGGCTCCCTTTTCATTGGAAGCAGGTTCATGCCAGCCTGCGGGTTTGGCAAGAAGAAGATGACCAACAAACATCATTACAAAGTACACTACTGCAAGGATCAGGAACATTTTGTAAATTCCGCCGTTACCTAAAGAGTTAAGAAGGGACTGCATAATAGGGCTTGCAATTGCCTTTGCGGCACCGAAACCTGCAACCGCAAGTCCGGTAGCAAGACCCTTACGGTCTTCAAACCAAAGCATTAAGGTCTTTACCGGAGAAAGATAACCGGTTCCAAGGCCGATACCCATGATAAAACCGTAGCATACATAAATTCCGATCAGTGCAAGCACGCTTCCCTTATGAGCGCCGCCGTACCAGATAAATAATCCGGTACCTGCCATACCTGCTGCAAAACAAATGCTGGCAATCAGAGAAGACTTATGGATATCTTTTTCTACAATATTACCAAGGAAAGCAGCAGACATGCCGAGGAAAAAAATAGCAAAGCTGAAAGCCCACTCGGTAGCTCCTTTGGAAAAGCCAATATAATCGGCAATTTCCTGACTGAAAATGGACCAACAGTAAACTGTACCAATACTGCAGTGAAGTAATAGTGCGGGTATTGCAGCTCGTACCCATTTGTTCTGTGATAGATTTTTCATGATGCAACTCACTTTCTTATGTTTATAATTTTGAATAAAATTCTCAAACTTTATTATAACTTAGCTACTGATTTTTTCCAAGTAAAAAATCGGCTCATTGACTATATTATTAAAAGAATATATAATATTTGTTATTGATTCTTGCAAACAATGAGCAAGACGGATTCATTCTTTTGAGAATTGTGGATATTATAAACGCAGGAAGATATATAAAAGCAGTATCTGAGGGTGTAAATGTATGACGGAAGAAAAAAACACAAACCGGCCAAAAAGTGAAATCGTATTTGACGACGGAAGAATTGAAGAGATCCGGGAATTTCAAAGCCCTGAGCAGTTATATGGGGATTTGATTCGGCGTGTCCGCAAATATCATCCGTCTGATGATATTTCTTTAATTGAGAAGGCTTATCATGTAGCCTTTAAGGCCCACGAAGATCAGGTGCGTAAGTCAGGAGAGCCTTACATTATTCATCCTTTATGTGTGGCAATCATTCTTGCCGATTTGGAAATGGATAAGGAAACTATGGCAGCAGGACTTCTGCACGATGTGGTGGAAGATACCATTTTGACCTCGGAGGAGATCAGAGAGCAATTTGGCTCCGATGTGGAGCTTTTGGTGGACGGCGTTACAAAGCTGCAGAATCTGCATTTTTCAAATGGAAGTGGAGATAAGCCGGACCGGTTTGAAATGCAGGCGGAAAATCTTCGGAAAATGTTTCTTGCCATGGCAAAGGATATCCGGGTGATTATTATTAAACTGGCGGACCGACTGCATAATATGCGTACCCTGAAATATCAGAAGCCTGAGAGCCAGTTAAGGATTGCTAGGGAAACCATGGAGATTTATGCGCCCATTGCCCAGAGGCTGGGAATTTCCAAGATTAAGGTGGAACTGGATGATCTGTCACTGAAGTATCTGGAACCGGAGGCATATTATGATCTGGTTGAAAAAATTGCCGTGCGCAAAAGCGTTCGCGAAAAATATATACAGAACATTGTTGACGAGGTCAGCGAGCATATCAGCAATGCAGGCATCAAGGCGCAGATTGACGGACGTGTGAAGCATTTCTTCAGTATTTATAAGAAAATGGTGAATCAAAATAAATCCATTGATCAGATTTATGATCTGTTTGCCGTCCGGATCATTGTGGATACCGTAAAGGACTGCTATGCAGCGCTTGGAGTAATTCATGAGATGTATAAGCCCATTCCAGGGCGTTTTAAAGATTATATAGCAATGCCAAAGGCAAATATGTATCAGTCACTTCATACTACGCTCATCGGAAACAGCGGTCAGCCTTTTGAGATACAGATCCGTACCTATGAAATGCATAAAGCAGCAGAATACGGGATTGCCGCACACTGGAAATATAAGGAAGCTTCGGATGGCAAGAAGGTAGAAGCTTCTGAAGAGGAAAAGCTGGTATGGCTCAGACAGATCCTTGAGTGGCAGCGTGACATGTCTGATAATAAAGAGTTCATGAATCTGCTTAAGAGTGATCTGGATTTATTTTCTGACAGTGTATATTGTTTTACGCCCACCGGCGAGGTAAAGAATCTTCCGGCAGGCTCCACACCCATTGATTTTGCCTATTGCATTCACAGTGCCGTTGGAAATAAGATGATCGGTGCCCGAGTAAACGGCAAGCTTGTGACCATTGACTATGAGATCAAGAACGGGGATCGGATTGAGATCATGACATCTCAAAATTCCAAAGGTCCCAGCCGGGATTGGCTGAATGTGGTTAAGAGCACACAGGCCAAAAATAAAATCAATCAGTGGTTTAAAAATGAATATAAAGAAGAAAATATTGTTAAAGGCAAGGAGCTTTTAAATAATTACTGCCGTGCAAAGGGTATCAACATGGCAGATCTTATGAAGCCGGATTACATGGATGTGATCATGCGCAAGTATGGCTTCAGGGATTGGAATTCTGTCCTTGCCGCGGTAGGACATGGCGGACTTAAGGAAGGCCAGATCATTAATAAGATGATGGAGCACTATACCAAAGATCATCAAAAGGAACTGACCAACGAGGAAGTCTTAGCTTCAGTTGCGGAAGGCGGGCTGAGCAAAAAGCCGGTCAAAATCAGATCAAAGAGCGGGATTGTGGTTAAGGGAATTCATGATCTGGCAGTTCGTTTTTCCAAGTGCTGTTCACCGGTTCCAGGTGATGAGATCGTAGGTTTTATCACAAGAGGAAGAGGTGTTTCCATTCACAGAACAGATTGTGTTAACATGATGAATCTACCAGAACTGGAAAGAGAGCGTCTTATCGATGCGGAATGGGAAGGCATAACGGAAGGAGAAACCGGAGAGAAGTATCTTGCGGAGATTAAAATCTATGCCAATAACAGGAATGGTCTTCTGGCGGATATTTCCAAGGCCCTTACGGAAAAGGATATTGATATTCTATCTATGAACACCAGAGCTAATAAACAGGGACTTGCAACCATGTCGGTGGCATTTGAAATCAGCAACCGGGATGAGCTGATTCGTATTATTGATAAGATCAGATCCATAGACAGCGTGATCGATATAGAGAGAACCACGAGCTGATAAGCGGAGGATAAGAATGAAGGAATTGAAAATCGGACGGATCGTCCTTGGAATATGCCAGACAAACTGCTATTTTGTATACGAGGAAGGAAGCAGCCGTGTTATTGTTTTTGATCCGGCGGATAAAGGAGACTATATTTTTAACGGATTGAAAGAAAAAGGCTTTGCGGTGGAGGCCATTCTTCTGACCCATGGACATTTTGATCACATTTGGGGTGTAGAACAGCTAAGAGAGTTATCCGGTGCAAAGGTTTATGCCTATGAAGGTGAAAAGGAGCTCTGCGAGGATGCTTCCCTAAATGTATCAAAGGGAGCAGGGCGGGCCTGCACGGTAAAAGCAGATGAGTATGTAAAGGATGGAGAGGAAATTACGGCGGCAGGAATTTCCTGCAGACTTATCGCTACGCCGGGACATACCGGGGGAAGCTGTTGTTATTATTTTGAAAATGATAAAATTCTCATCAGTGGGGATACTTTATTTCAGGAGTCTGTTGGAAGAACGGATCTTCCTACCGGCAGTATGAGTATGCTGGTGCGCTCCGTGAAAGAAAAGTTACTGCCTTTACCGGAGGAGGTAAAGGTTTATCCGGGACATGGGGAATCTACCACTATCGGATATGAGAAGAAGTATAACCCGTTTTTGTAGAAAGGGGACATAAAATGAAAAAGAATAAGTTGATAGGAGCAGTCCTGCTGGGGATAATGGTTTCCTGCCTGCTTTTTGGCTGCGGAAATAAAGAGATTGAAGACGAAACACCGGATACGACGGTAGAAGAAGTGCCGGTACAGTCACCCACACCATCTCCGGAGGCAACACCGGAACCGGAGGGATTTCCCATAATCGGCGAAAGAGAAGAAAAGGATGGACAGATACAGAGCTATCTTACCGGGGAATGGAAAGATAAGGAAGTGGCAAATCGTCGTCCCATTGCAGTGATGATACCCAATAATTCCCCGGCCATGCCTCAATATGGCATTTCCAGGGCAAGCATTATCTATGAAGCGCCGGTGGAAGGCCGTATCACCAGACTGATGGCTGTCTTTGAAGATTTTGATGATCTGGACAGAATCGGACCGGTTCGTTCCAGCAGGGATTATTTTGTCTATGTTGCTATGGGCTATGAAGCAATTTACTGTAACTGGGGACTTGCAAGACCTTATGTGGAAGAACTGATTAACCGGGATACCGTACAGAATATCAGTGCCGGTGTGGCAGGAATTCATAATCCCGCCGATAAGGCTTTTGACAGAGTGAGCAGACCGGGCTATGCAGATGAGTTCAGAGGATATCTGTTTATTGATGGAATGCTGACAGAGGCTGAGAGGCTGGGTTATGACTGGGAATATGATGATGCCTATGTACCGCCGTTTACCTTTGTAGCAGACGGTGCTAAAGCCCAGGAAAACTACAAGGATAACGAGGATGCGCTTACCATATATCCCGGCGGAACGGAAGGAAATAAAGGCGGTTATGGTGCCTACAATCCTCATTTTGAATATAATGAGCAGGATGGACTGTATTATCGATTCCAAAATGGTGAAAAGCAGATCGATGAGATTGACAACAGTCAGCTTGCGGTAGCCAATGTGGTTTTCCAGTATTGCCATGGTGAAGTTCGTGACGACCATGATTATCTGGCATTTGGCGTGCATGGAGAGGGTGACGCAATTGTATTTACCGGCGGAAAGGTAATAAAGGGGACTTGGAAACGGTATGATGGTGATGCAACTCCAGCTAAGTTTTATGATGAGAACGATGAAGAGATTCTGTTCAACCAAGGGAAAACCTGGGTTTGCAATATCTGGGAAGAATATGGTGAATTTGTGAAGTATGAATGATCAGGAGATTCAGTGTATGAAGCAGCTGTCAAAAAGTATGATGCTTTTTGATGGCTGTTTTTTAACATATGGACTGCATAAATAAATTAGCGTTTAGCGGAGGAAGGGGACTGAGTCATTTCAGCTTTCTGTGGCGATAGCGCCTTTCGGGATTTTGGGAACCCGGCCGTCACAAATGCCTATTAACTGCCCAGAGCCGAAACTCATACCCTGAATAATAGTTTCTATAAGACGAAATTATTTGTTCAGGGTATTTCGGACAACGTCTCTGGGCAGCAGCATTTTTGTGACAGCCGTTTCTCCAAAATCCATCGAAAGATCACTATAAGCCATGCGAAAGCTGAAACGACTTCAGTCCCCTAATCCCGCTTAAACTATCGGCTAAATATGCTGACCGTCAGACTTTTCGTGGATTATTCAACATAGCTTCCGCATTTAGCATGTTACTACTTCTCAACGTAAAATGAACTTCCCAAATTAAATACGAATGTGAAAGACTTATAGAATTTTTAGCGTCAAAATCAAGAATCCGTCTCTCAGTATATGTGCAGCCTGTTTTCTTTGTTTGAACGTAGTGAGTTTGAAAACAGGCTGCTAATATCATTACTGAGAGCGGATTCTTAGATTATGCCTAAAAATTCTATCGTCTAAGCATCGTATTTAATTTGGGAAGTTCAATTCTCACTAAGAAATAATATCCTTGCTAAACGTTAACTTAAGATTCCATCAAAGGGAACGCCAGATTCACCTTAAACAAATCTCCATCCATCACAATCTCAAACGTACCATTCTGTATCTCAACCAGATTCTTCGCGATGGACAGTCCTAATCCGCTTCCCTCCGTGGTTCTGGATTCATCTCCTCGAATGAATCGCTCGGTAAGTTCTTCCGGATTTACCTTAAGGGGATTAGCAGATATATTTTTAATGGACAATGTCACCCACACTTCCTTAGTCTCCGCCTTTTTGAGCCCCATATCGATATATACCCGGGTTCCTTCCAACGCATACTTAAAAATATTATTAAATAAATTTTCCATCACACGCCAGATTCTTCTGCTGTCCGCCTGAATATAAACAGGACTGCCGGGAGCATTGATCACCGGATACAATGCCTTTTCACGGAATTTCTCAGAAAATTCACCTAATGTCTGATTCAAAAGCTCAACCAGATTGATCTTCTCCCATTGAAGAACAATATTTCCGGAAGAGATTTTTGAAGCTTCCACCAAATCATCCGTCAACTGTTTTAACCGCTGAGACTTTTCATCCAAAACCTGAATATATTCACTGATCTTTGGATCCTGCACGTTTTGTCTCTTAATCAGATCCACATAATTTATAATCGAGGTAAGCGGCGTCTTTATATCATGAGATACATTAGTGATGAGATCCGCTTTCAGACGTTCATCCTTCATGCTGGTTTCCACCGCATTTTTTACACTGTCGCCAATACTGTTCACCGCTCTTGCCATGACCAGATTGTCGCCATACATGCCATTTTCTTTTACCTTATGCTCTAAATCCCCTTCATTGATCTTTCGGATACATTCCAGAATCCGCTCTCTTGCCCGGGCAGAACGATACAGCAAAATACCGATCAACGCATCTGCCGCCAGCACAATAAACAAAATTAAAATCAATCTGCCAGTTGAACGTTTTCCTGCGAGATTGCCAAGTACTATCATGACTGCATGAAACAAAACCCAAAGTCCAAAGGGCACTCCAATGCGCATCATCACATCCCAATGCAGATATGCATACCGTATTCCTCTTACTATTGCTGCACCCAGCCATCTAATCAGACTGTCTCTCCACAGATTATGAGCCTTAATCCTCCTGACCAAACTATAGTAAAAGAAAGAAAACAATAAGCTTACTGCCAGCGCTGATCCCCCAGCCAAAAGAATCATGATATTTTCTGATACAATCTGCCATATTGTATTAACTGCTTCTGCAATCAACAAATACATTCCAAAAGAAACCGCGCAGAATGCAGCTGCCATAATCTCCGTGGGAATCCGGTCTTCCCGATGGAGTCTTATAATAATTTCACCGCTCTCTCTTTTCCCTACGACACCTTCCCGCATAGTCAGGATTACCAAAAGAAGAAGGTAAAGGACCATACAGGCAACTGCGGCTATAAGGTACTGAGTCGAATAAGGTGCATATCTGTTAAATCCATCAGCTGCTTTGGCAAAGCTATCCTGCGCATGGGACAAATCCTTTCGCACGCCGATCATGACCTGCGTATTTTCCGGATAGGCATATTCAAAACCGTTCAAGATATATCGGAGTGTGGACTCCTCAATCTTGGTATTTGTTTCAAAACTCATATTGGATGGATCATAGTAAACTGACCTGGAGCAAAGATCCGATAATTCTTTTTTTAAAGTTGTCAGATCCTTTGATTTCACTTCCATATTGGTATAAACATACGTCTCTTTTCTGATCGTCTTTCGAATAAAATACACTATATTTGTCTGATCGGATAGATACATATTTTGATATTTCTGATATTCATCATAATTTACCGCCAGATCCTCCGCTGTCTTTTTAATATTCTGGCAAAGTTCATAGTACTCTTCCCAACTGGACACAAGGTTTTCTATATTCTTTCCTTCTATGGTGCGATAACGGTTTTTTAGTATTGTCGCATTCGTATCTTCCCTCTGATATTCACCTGACATAAATTGATTGCCCGACACATCACGTACCTTGTTCATCCGGTCCAGATCCGAGTTTAAATAATAGATATTGATATTCCCGCCGTTGTAACCATTAACATCATTATCTAATACTGTCACAACACTGAACCTGCTTAAAAACTCATCAGCTTCCTCTCCCGTCATGTACTGTTCCTTATACTCAAAACCATTCTTTGACCAATTAATCAAATCATCCAAGCAGTACTGCGCCGTAATATATTCCGGTTCCATGGTGCTATATCTTCCTGCATAAGCTGTGACATCCACTACCTTCTTCGCATCGAATTTCCCGTCTGTTTCCATTTGACCTTTAATTACCCCATAACGGATCACATCCGCAATGCTGTTTCCCAAAAGTCTGTTAAAAAGTATGGAATCCGTGTAGTCTGTCCCTGGCTCTTCCTCTCTTAAATTATACATTTGAAGACCATTACTTCCTTCAATCCATAGAAATGAACTAAGAAGAACCGTTGCTGCCAGAATAACCGCCATCACAATGGAAATGTGCTGCACCAGATGCAAAAGAAAATTGATACCGCTTCCTGCATTCTTTTTTACTTTTCTAACTTCTTCTTTTTTTATCTCTTCCTCATTTTTCATAATGTATGCTCCTACTGTTTTTCAATTTTGTAACCCACGCCCCACACAACCTTTAAATATCTGGGTTCCTTGGGATTAATCTCAATCTTCTCCCTGATATGTCTGATATGAACTGCAACCGTATTATCAGCTCCGATCGCCTCTTCATTCCAGATATTCTCGTAAATCTGATTGATGGAAAAGACTTTTCCTTGATTTTTAACCAAAAGAAGAAGGATATTGTACTCAATCGGCGTAAGCTTTACCGGCTCACCATCCACTGTCACTTCTTTGGTCTCATCATTAATGCAGAGTCCTCCTGCTGTGAACAGCGCATTGTTTTCCACATTCAGATTTCCAAGCTGTGTGTATCTGCGCAAATTGGATTTCACCCGTGCCACCAGTTCAAGAGGATTAAAGGGTTTGGTCACATAGTCATCCGCACCGATATTAAGTCCTAAGATCTTATCTGTATCCTCCGATTTGGCGGAAAGAAAAATAATTGGAATACTGCTGTACTCTCTAATCTTAAGCGTGGCATGAATACCGTCAAGCTTAGGCATCATGATATCGATTATCAGCAAATGAATGTTTTGTTCCTTTAGCATCCGGATTGCCTGTTCCCCATCATAAGCCTTATAAATTTGATATCCTTCCTGATTCAAATAAATCTCAATGGCATCCACTATTTCCTTGTCATCATCACACACCAAAATATTTGTCATAGCAAGCTCCCTTTATTATTTTTCTTTTGAAACGTTACTTTTTGTTATAAACAGTAAAACATATAAATTTTAAGTGTTCCCTAGGAAAAATGTTAAGACTTTCTTAATTCCATAAAAGCGCCCAGATTTCCTCTTTTCCCCTCGCTGGCCCGATGAGAAAACATAATTTTGCTGTTACAGCAAGTACAAATATCACTCACTGCAATTTGCTCCTCTGGCACGCCTGCATTTATAAGGATCAACTGATTTGCTTTCTGAAGATCAAGCTGATATTTACCTTCCTCTTTTCCGTTTTTTATAATATATTTCCACTCCTTAGGCGCTTTTTCCCGAAATGTCTCTGCTACATCCTCACTTACTTCATAACATGCCTGACAGATCGACGGTCCTACAGCTGCCACCACATCTTCCGGCCTTGTTCCGTAAGCATTTTTCATCGTTCTAAGCATATGTTCTCCCATTCGTTCTACCGTTCCCCGCCAGCCTGAATGAGCCAGTCCGATTGCTTTCTTCCTAGTATCAACAAAATAAAGCGGCACACAGTCCGCATAAAAGGTGCCTAAAATAATATCCGGAATATTAGTGATCAGCCCATCCACATCCTCATAATCCGTTTCTTTCACCGTTCCCTTTCCACAGTCCGCTTCCGTAACAAGACGTATATTGGTTGTATGAGTCTGTCTTGAACACACCATCCGCTCCGGCGAGGAATCAAAAACCTCCGCAATCCTTCTGAAATTTTCATCTACTGCTTCTTTTTCGTCTCCTCTTGAATAACTCAAATTCATGGAAGCATAAATGCCTTTGCTAACACCTCCTTCTCTCGTAGAAAATAAATGTCTGACCAGCCCGGTTTCTTCCAAAATCGGAAAGGTCAGATAAGTGACTTCCTTATGCTGGCACACCCGCATTGGGTCTGCACCACTTTTTCTTACAAATTGAATCATATTTAACCTCCATTTAGCCGCGACCTAAAATGTAATCAAACGCATTCTGATACCACCGAAGACTTTCTCCACAGATAGTAACCACATCATAGCGCACCTGCATATTCACATAGCCCGGATTCTTAAGCCGAAAATAATCGGAAGTGCGGCAGATTCTTCGTTGCTTTTTTAAATCCACTGCCTCTTCAGGAAAACCGGTATTTTTGTTCCTTCGATACTTAACCTCCACAAACACAAGCTGTCCCTTATGGATTCCAATAATATCGATTTCCCCCTGTCTGCTGTGAAAATTTCGCTCAATGATTCGGAAGCCATGCATCTCTAAGTACTCTGCCGCTTTCTGTTCATAATCTGCACCGACACTTCGTTTATTCAATAAAATCTCCTTTTACTAAACCTTATCGCGCCTTATCCATCTTTGCCTTGATCTTATCCATAGCATCCACAAAGACAAGAATTTCCGCTACCACTTCATACAGTTCCGGCGGGATCATTTCCCCAATTTCCAGCCGGGATAAGGTATCTGCCAGTTTATCATCCCGATGCACCGGAACTGCCGCTTCCTGCGCCTTTTCAATGATCCGTTCGGCAAGGGCTCCTTTTCCGCTTGCAATGACGGTAGGGGCATCGTCATTGGGATCATAGGCAAGGGCTACCGCCTGCTTTATTTTTTCTTTTTTCTCTGCCATTTTAGCTCACTCTTTTCCTAAAATCATTTTTCGTCTTCAATATTGAATCTGCCATCACTACTCTGATTATGCCCTCGCATCAAAGGAATAGCCTGATAGAACGGAAATATTTTTATTCTGCTCCAGAATTTCGTCCATTACATTGGTATCCTCCGGTTTATTGAGAAACTGCGCACTCATGGAATAGCCCCGTTTGTTTAGCCGTTCATTCAACATATCGATATGGTCTGAAATCAAATCAAGAGCACTGTCATCTTTCAAATAAAACTTTGTGGCAACCTTCTGATCTGTCAACGCCACATGAACATCCACACTCCCCAAATGCTCCATATCCAAATGTAACAGTGCACTGACCGTTCCATCCTTTTTGGCAAGATTTTTTTTGTTGGTATATACAAATAATTCTCCGTGAGCTTCCTTTCCCTGCATTTTTAGAGGCAGCTGTACGTAAGTAAACGCTTGATTCATCTGATTCATAAAATCAATATTATTGGATACATTCGTAATTGTTCTCGCCAGAGGCGTATCTCCTCTGGTGGTCTGTGCCAGTGACTGACTAAGCTGCTTCATCTGACTGTTTAATCTCTCATACAACTTATCTACACTGTGCTCCTCTGCCACTTCCTCAGGGGGAAGAAGCCATTGCCGGCTCATTTCGTTTTTCATAATGTTTTTAAATTCCTTGCCCTCCAGCAGAGAAAATAATGCACTTTTATCCTCGGCCCCATCTTCAGACAAGAGATGTACCACCTCATTTAAGAACTCCTGCGATGTTGTCTTTCCCGTAAGCACATTATTTACAAATCTATCGCTTGCTCCCGCCTGCTTCAGATTCTCCGCAAGCTTTGTCGTCTCTTCTCCAGATAGCAGCTCTGAAAGATTTGGGCTTGCCGTCAGTGTCAGTTTTTCTCCTGCCTCCCCCACTTTTTGATCTGCTATACCTTCCGCCATACCTTCCGCCGGTTTCGCCGTAACCTTTCCGTCTTCGGTTTGGAGCAGTGTTTCTGCATCGGTTTCCGGAGTTCCCTCCAAAAAGGTTGAAACAACATTTTTGTAAAATTCCAGTCCTTCCGCCATATTCCCGCTTCCGGTTATCTCCTGGAACGTCTGTGTGAAGGCATCCGCAATTTCCATAAGGCTGCCACTTAACTGATGCTGATAATTTTTGTATGCTTCAAACTGAAAAATATTCTCGGGGGTAACCGGCAAAGAAAGACGCTGCATTTGAACCAAAGTCTGAATATCTGCCTGCGGATTTGAATTAATAAGCCGATTCATCTGATACAGTGACTGTCTGTCTATGGGAAGTCCCTCCTGCATCATAGCCTTAACCATTTGTGCTGTTATATTGTTTTCTGGAATACCTGCCTGGGAAAGCGCCTTGGAAATATTAGGATCCTGACTTAAATTCTCAAACAGCGGGGTTAATACCACCTTTCCACCAACGTTATTCCGAATTTGAAAAGTCATAAGCTGCCCCGGTTGAGCAGCCATACTTCCCTCCAGTTTTGCCTGAAGAAGCTGATTTTGTCCAAGTGAAAGCAATACCTCATTTCCGCTGCGGGAAAGAACTTCTCCGGTAATGGATTCTCCGGACTGTTTCCCGTAAATTGCTTCCATACCGTTTCGCAATCCCTGTTCCAAAGAAGCGCCGTCATTTCCCGGCATCTCCACAATATTTTGATTGATCTGTCCTATATAAGATGACAGCCTCATTGATGCTCCCTTCCATCTGCTTTTTGCAGATCATTCATAGTAAATTTTTGATAAAAGTCCGCCGGTGAATCGGCGTAGGACCATATTTTTTTAATGCATCCAGATGTGCTTTAGCACCATATCCTTTATTGGAGGCAAAACCGTACTCCGGATAAATCTCATCATAAGAGACCATTAACCGGTCTCTGGTCACCTTGGCAATAATACTTGCTGCTGCAATGGAAACACTCTTGGCATCTCCCTTAATAATTGGAACCTGTCTGATGTTTACCTGCGGAATGGTCACTGCATCATTAAGAAGAATATCCGGCTGCGGATCAAGCTTTGAAATGGCTTCCCGCATTGCCTCGTAAGTTGCCTGCAGGATATTAATCTCATCAATCCTCTCTGGTGCCACAAATCCAAGCCCCGTTGATACTGCCTTCTCCATGATCACAGCATATAATTCCTCTCTTCTTTTTTCGGACAGTTGCTTCGAATCATTTAGATAAAGGATTTTACAATCTTTGGGAAGTATAACAGCACCTGCAACCACCGGACCTGCTAACGGTCCTCTTCCCACCTCGTCAATCCCACAAATCCATGAAAAAGAATCATACTTTTTTTCATATTCCTTCATTTTTTCTGTGCGGGCAAGCTCCTTCTCATGATCCTCAAGCTGCTTCTGCGCCTTTTTGACAAGGGTAGCTACGCTGCTTCGTTCATCTTTCTCATAGGTTTTGATAAAAGCAGGCAGCTCATTCAATTCGGCTGCCTGCAAAATATTTTTTATTTCACTAATCTTTTGTTCCATTCTATATGCCTCATTTTAATTCCGTAATCATGGTAAGCTCTTGTTATTGATGCTTAATCATTCCCATCCGGTTAAGCGGCCAGATACGCATCCATGCTTTTCCGACAAATTCATCTCTATGTATGTTTCCCACTACCGGATCACGGCTGTCTGAACTGTTATTGCGGTTATCACCCATAACAAAATATTCATCGACTCCTAGAGTAATCGGCTCATAAGCTCTCCCCGGATCGACAATCACTTCCTTACCGTAATGCTCCTCCAAAACCTCACCGTCAATATAGATACTTCCACTTTCATCGATATATATGGTCTCTCCCGGCAGCCCGATAATTCTCTTAATATAAAATGTCTTCTCCGCATAGCGGAAGGGAAATACAATGATATCAAATCTCTGTGGATCTTCGAAACGGTAAGATAATTTATCCACAATCAGATTATCACCGTCACTCAGCATGGGTTCCATGGATGTTCCGATAACCATCGTACGCTGTCCAACATAATTAACCACCAAAAAGGTCGCTACAAGGACAATTAAAAAATAAAGACTTGTGCTTAATATCTCTCTTAATTTTCTGTTCACTGCCACTCCTCCGGATGCTCAAGCGTAATTTTACCGATTCTGCCACTTCTGAAATCCTCCAACACCATGCCCGATGCTCGAAGGATGTCCGGTTGCTCCCCTTTTTGAAAGCATTTTCTGCTGATACAGATACTTTCCAATGTCTTATATGCATCCTCATCTATATTTATCTGATACCGCTCCTTAAGTGTCTGTGGATATTCTTTTTGCAAATAGGAAAGTAAGGCAACTGCCAATTCATCTGCGTGTAAAAGTTCATCTTTTATGGAACCGATCAGGGCAAGCCTCTCGCCAACCTTCTGATCTTCAAATTTGGGCCAGAGTATACCGGGCGTATCTAAAAGTTCCAGATTTTTATTTAATCTAATCCATTGCTTTCCCTTTGTAACTCCGGGCTTATTTCCTGTTTTCGTACATGCTTTACCTGCCAGCGCATTGATAAAGGTCGATTTCCCGACATTGGGAATTCCCACTACCATAGCCCGGACAGGCCGATTTAAAATTCCTCTTTTCTTATCCCGCTCAATCTTTTCTTTGCAGGCATTTTGCACAAGGCCCTGTATCGTTTTCAGTCCCGCACCGGTCTTGGAATTCATTTCCTGAACATAAAAACCTTTATCTTTAAAATACTCAGCCCAGAAATCATTCCACTTTTGATCGGCCAGGTCTGCTTTATTGAGTAAAATAATCCTTGACTTATTTCTTCCAATCTGATCAATTTCCGGATTTTTACTGCTCATGGGAATTCTGGCATCTACGAGCTCTATGACCAGATCAATCAGCTTGATATTTTCCTCCATCATCCGTTTGGCTTTCGTCATATGCCCCGGATACCACTGATAATTCATTTCACTTCCCTTTCTGTTTCACGGTTCACTTGATAAACCCGAGAGTATCTTTCTCACATCCCAGGTGAAACCATGCTTTGCCTGTGATCGTATCTCTATTCACCGGTCCTATATTTCCCGATCGGCTATCCTCACTGTTGTTTCTATTATCCCCAAGCACAAAATATTCATTGCTTCCAAGTACAATCTCATTTTCAGCAATTCCCGGATCGGAAATCTTATCGTATGTTTCATCCTCCTCCAAAAGCACACCATCGATATAAACATACCCTCCTATAATTTGGACATGCTCCCCCGGAAGTCCCACCACTCGTTTCAGATAATAATGTGAATTTTGATTTCCATTTGGAAGAAACGCAACAATATCCCCTCTTCCCGGTGCAAATAATTTATAAACAAATCGATTGATCAAAACCTCCTGCCCATTATAAAGCGCAGGTTCCATGGACACTCCGATCACACTGATCTTCATTCCTACCAGAAAAACAATGACAAAGGCAACCAGTACAGCGGCGCAACAATAAAATCCTGTAGCTAATATTTCATGGATCAGTTCCTTACTGATTTTCTTTTCCTTCTCATAAAAGGTTAATCCCTTACGCCTTGCCATCACATTGTTCCTCTCGTATTTCCTTATATTCTACCACATCTTCAAACATAAGAAAAGGACAATTGTATAACCAATTGCCCTTGTGCTCTGTCACATAGCCAGAAATTATCTAAGAATCTCTTTAACCTTTGCTCTCTTACCAACACGTCCTCTTAAGTAATTCAGTTTTGCTCTTCTTACTTTACCTCTGCGGACTACTTCAATCTTCTCTACATTGGGTGAGTAAACCGGCCATGTCTTCTCTACGCCTACACCGTTAGAAGTCTTTCTTACAGTGAATGTCTCTCTTGCTCCGGTTCCCTGTCTTTTAAGGACAACACCCTCAAAAACCTGGATTCTTTCACGGTTTCCTTCCTTGATCTTACCGTACACCTTAACGGTATCGCCTACGTTAAACGCATTCACTTCTTTTAACTGCTCATCTTCAATGCTCTTAATAATTTCGTTCATATTAAACCTCCATTTGATTCATCAGATGTTCTTAATACATTCCGTAACAGAGGACCATCACAATTTCGCAACATTAGTAATTTACCATATCTTCCGATAAAATGCAAGTAAAATTTTTACTTGTTATAGGTTATTGACATGACCCATAAACAAAATGATCCCCGTTTCCGTATCCTGTATCATAAATAAAAAAGGCTGGTCTACAATAAAATGGATAATTTCTATTTCCGACTCTTCATCAGCTGTTGCCCATGCTGAATCTGTTACTGCCGCCGCTCTGCTTCCAAGCTCATCCACTTCTATTTTTGCCTTATGCGCTACATCAGTCACATAGACTTCCCCAATTCCCGGAAAATCCGCCAGTCTCTCATTAAAGGCATTTTCCATTCCCATTCTCTGTAACAGACTGCTCATCTGAGGAACACAATATTCCAGGCTAAACTTTGGAAGCCTGATTCCCGAAATCCATTTCTTATCTCCTGTTAATAGATTATCCAAGAAGCTGTTCTTTTCCTCTGTGCTCATTGCTCCAAATATGCCTGCGGCCGACTGTTCAAAGTCCTTCGGCTGATCTTTCCCGCTTCCTACGGGAATCAGGATATTCATGACCCTGCTTCCGTTTCCATAAGGCAGACTGATTGCCCGAAGCCCGTCAGAGACATAGTAATGCATCCAGCAATCAGACAAAAACATCACATCTACCTCATTTTCCTCTTCGGTTCCATAAAACACCCACTTATTTGTACCTGCCTCAAAGGGCCATTTCCATTCCCCATAAAAATAAACTGCATTCATTAATGCCAATGCAGTGTCGGCATCAAACTCTTCCCCACAGCTTTCAATCATTCCATCCGTATTTTCCGAAACCCACTGATCCATCTGTTTCTTTACCTCTGCGGAATTCTTTGCAAAATCCATCTGATACATGGATGCACGGTAATAATTCTCCACAAGGGGAAGATAATTCTCGTATAACTCCTCCGACAATTCAAACCTTTGATCAACCCAGATAGAATTAGCACTAGTAAGCATGGCCTTCTTACTCTGTCCCGTCTCCATAAATAGCTCCATCTGCATATTCCAGTCCATAAGGTTTGATATCCCCATCAGCTGTTCCATCTGACTTTTTGTCTCTCCCTGTGCCGCATTATCAAGAACGCTTAGCGCCACGCAGATACTATATGGGGAAAAGAAATAATTTTCTCCGTTTTCTGCAAGATGTGTTGACATGTTGTAGGCAAAATTATTGATCCCCTGCGTTAATGTCTGGTCAAAAAAACTTGCTCCTGGATAATCCAAGAGCCTTACATCTGCTTTACTTTGAAGCCTTATGGTCTCTTCTTCCCCTTCCTGTTGTCCGCATGCCGTCAAAATAAATGCCGCAAGAACCAAAGTCATTATTCTTTTAAATTTACGTTTCCTAAGTATCTTCCTCATCTGCGCTTTTTTCTCCCACAACCCCGTTTTGGCTCACGACCGTCTTCTGTTCCTTAAGCTTCTTTAGCAGCTTCTTCCTCTGACGTTCTTCTCTCTTTGCCTTCTTGTCAAAATATTCCTGATTTTCTCCTGCCCACTTTTCATATAATTCAGGGCGAAGCTGTCTGGTTCTCTCTAACGATTGCTCCAACCGCCATTCCTCTATCTTTTTATGATCACCGGAAAGTAATACTTCCGGCACCTTCTGCTCCCTCCAAACCTC
>CAMWJC010000021.1 GCA_947174495.1 uncultured Lachnospiraceae bacterium
CCCATATTGTGTCAGATATTGAATACATTGCAAACCAGATTCTTTTGATGAAGGAGGGGGCACTTTTACATTCCGGTACACTTTCTCAGGTGATAAATGAGGTGAAGGAAAAGGTGTGGAGCGCGGATGTTCCCTTGGAACAGGCACAGCATTATATGAAAAATTATAAAGTGGTCAATGTGAGGAACGGAGAAGGTATGGCACATATGCGGATTCTTTCCGATGAGATACCTTGTCCCGGCGCAATACAAGAAGAACTGACACTGGAGGACGTATTTTTACACTATTTTGGAGAAATGGCAGGTGAAGAAAATGCTGAGATATGAGCTGAAAAAGATATTTGTCAAACCTAGTGGAAAAATTGCTCTTTTGCTGCTGGCGGTGCTGCTTGGAGTGACTTGCTGGTTTGCTACTGACATAACATTTATCAATGAACAGGGAAAGCTGGAAACCGGAATCGGGGCAATGCGGAAGCTGCGTTCTGTCGAGAAGGAATGGTCAGGGGAATTGACCGAGGAAAGGCTTGCAGAGGTCATCGCAGAAAATGCAAGAATCAATGCCTTGCCGGGGTACTGGGGAGATGACGGCTGGGCAACGGATACCGGGTATGGCTGGAAGCAGGGAATTGACGATATTAATGATATGCTGTGCCGGGCTTTTGGAAAATTCCGGGAATATGATTATCGTATTGTAAATTCCCTGACGCCGGAGGAAGCAGGGCAATTTTATGAAAGGCGTATCCTGCAGCTAAAGGAATGGCTTTCCGGGGATGACGGGGACATTTTTTCGGATAAGGAGAAAGAGTTTCTCATCCATCGTTTTGAAGAATTGGAGACACCTCTTTACTATGACTATATGACCGGCTGGGATCAGCTTTTTGAGTTTGCGCCTACGGTCATTATGATTACTGTGCTGATTTTGGGATTTCTGGCAGCAGGCATTTTTTCAGGTGAATTTCAGCTTAAGGCGGATGCGGTCTTTTTTTCTTCACGCCATGGAAGAGATAAAGGAAGCGCGGCAAAACTGGGAGCAGGTCTTGTGATGGTCACAGTGATCTACTGGGTAATGATCCTATTGTATTCGGTGATTGTGCTGGGATATCTGGGTGCCGATGGCGAAGACTGTCCGATTCAGATCACCGGGCGGGGCTGGAAAAGCTTTAATAATATCACTATTTTTCAGGAATACCTTCTGATAATATTTGGCGGATATCTTGGTGTACTTTTTATGCTGCTTTTGGTGATGCTGGTGTCTGCAAAAGCCAAATCAGCGGTTTTAGCAGTGACTGTGCCCTTTCTGCTTCTTTTCGTGCCTAACTTCCTGATGAACATTCCTGATCCAATGATTAATAAAATCTGCGGACTATTGCCGGATCAGCTTTTGCAGATGAATATGGTGGTGGTCTATTATAACCTGTATCAGATTGGTGGAATCGTGACTGACGCAGCTCCGATTTTGATCGTTGTTTATCTGGTTTTGACTGTGATTTTGTGTCCGGTGATCTATCAGGTGTATCGGAAGGCGGAGGCAGGGTAAATTAACGTTTAGCTAGGTAACGGAGATTAATATAAAAACCCGGATAGAATCAAATTCTACGTCACCACACTTCCGTTCTACAAAAAGCGTAATGGATGCTAAGCTCGTTAAGAACCTCGCTAAGCACCAACGCTTTTTGAAGGGTTCCTTAAGAATTTGACTTCTATCCGGGTTAAATTATTGGCTAACGTGAAACCAGCTAATGACTCCACTATAGCCACCTAACCCACTGTCTGGCTATTTTCTAAAGAGTGGAACATTCGACTTTAGTGGAGTTCCCAGTTGGGATTTGCATTATTCAATAACCCAGCTCATATAAAAATAAATCCTAAAGGAACCAATTCGCGAACGCTTTATCGAGCGTGGTGACGTAGGATTTATTTTAATATGAGCGGCCGTCTTGCATACGCATACCCCAGCTAAACGTGATAATATTATCCAGCCCGGTAGCCTTCGCGTTCAAACATTTAACTCTTTATTTTATTGCATGAAATGATAAAATTATTATTAAGCCAAGTCAAATTCGGAAGAGGAGGAAGAAGGGTGGAACTGGTCAAAAATGGGAAAGCAGCATTGTTTCTTGTTGAGGAAACCGCACATGAGGGAGTGCGCAGAATTGCGGAAAAAGTGGCAAAGGATGTTGAGAAAGTAAGTGGTTTTAAACCGGATATACACACAGCAGCTTTAGATGATGAGTATATTGTACTGTGTGCCACTTTGGGAAAAAGTCCCCTGATAGACCAGCTGGTCAGTCAGAGAAAGCTGGAAGTGTCACCCATCGCAGGTAAATGGGAAACCTATATTACCAAAGTGATTGTAGACCCTTTTGAGGGAGTGAAAAAGGCACTTGTGATCTGCGGCAGTGATAAGCGGGGAACAATCTATGGGATGTTTTCGTTATCTGAATACATCGGAGTTTCACCGTTATGTTATTGGGGAGATGTGGAACCGCAAAAAAGACGGGAAATTTACATTGGAAAAGACTTTGAAAAAATATCCAGGGAACCAAGCGTGAAGTATCGCGGCTTTTTTATTAATGATGAGTGGCCCTGTTTTGGCAATTGGACCTTTTCGCATTTTGGCGGGTTCACGCAGGAGATGTATGAGCATGTTTTTGAACTGTTGCTTCGGCTAAAGGGAAATTACCTGTGGCCTGCAATGTGGACATCCTGTTTTGCTCTGGATGGACCGGGTAGCCTGAATGAAGAGTTGGCGGATTTGTATGGTGTGGTGGTGGGAAATTCTCATCATGAACCATGTCTGCGTGCGGGCGAGGAATTCGATAAGGTAAAAGGAGAAAATTCCATATACGGAAATGAGTGGAATTTCTTTATCAACAGAGAAGGATTGATTCGATTCTGGGCAGACGGACTGAAAAGGAGCGGTAAGTTTGAACACTTGATTACTGTCGGTATTCGTGGTGAGCGGGATTCGGCAATGCTGGGAGGTCAGTCAACATTGCAGCAGAATATTGATCTTCTAAAGGATGTAATTACTGTACAGAAAGAGTTGATTGGTAAATATGTGGAAAAAGACGGAACGAAAGTTCCTAAGCTGTTGGCTTTATATAAGGAAGTAGAACCATTTTTTTATGGAGATGAAAATATTCCCGGATTAAAAGACTGGGATGGGTTAAATGATATCATTTGCATGCTGTGTGAGGATAATTATGGCTTTATGAGGACTCTTCCCGCAGCCGGGCTTTTGGAACAGATGAAGAGGAAAAACTGCGGATTGGGAATGTATTATCATCTGGATTATCATGGAGCTCCGGTGTCTTATGAGTGGATGCCTTCGACGCCGCTGTCCAAGGTGTGGGAACAAATGTGCATGGCATATGACTATGGAGTACGTGATGTATGGATTGTAAATGTGGGGGATCTGAAAGGGAATGAGATCGCCTTAGAATATTTTTTGACGTTAGCTTATGATTATGATACATGGGGAAGCGGACATATCAATAGTTGGACGGATTACCTTGATCAGTGGTTTATGAGGACGTTCCCGTCAGCAGAGGAAAATCTGCAACAACAGATGAAGCAGGTATTGATACAGTTTATGGATGTGAACGGGAAAAGAAGACCGGAGGCTCTGCACACCAAAGTATATCATCCCAGCCATTATCTGGAAACAGACAGAATGTTAGATTTTGCGAGTGAGATCGAACAGGTAAATGAATCGGTATATAAACAGCTTTCTGATAAGGGAGACCAAAAGATACTGGATGCTTACTACAGTATGATTTATTATCCTGCAAAAGCCAGCATTAATCTTCTTCGGCTGCATCTTTTCGCAGGAAAAAATGAACATTATGCACAGCAGGGAAGAACGATTGCTAATACTTATAGCGAAAAGGTAACAGAATGTATCGAGCAGGATAGAGCGCTTGCCAGGGCGTTTGCTGCTTTTAAAAACGGAAAATGGAAGGGAATGGAGTTAGAACAGCACATTGGTTTTACTTCTTGGAATGAAGACAACTGCCGTTATCCTCTCCGAATCCAGGTAGAGCCTTATAGTGAGCCGAGGCTGTCTGTGTCCCGTAAGGACAGCGAGGAAGCTTATACCAGAATATATCAGAGTGCGCCACGGATCATTGTGGATGATTTCCTTTTTGAAGGAAATAGAGAGGTGGTATTAGAATTGGCCAATGCAGGTGCCGGAGAGCTATCCTATGAAATATCCGGTGGTGCCCCCTGGCTGCAGATTGTGCCTGATAAGGGAAAATTGCAGCTTATGCAGGAAGTAAAGCTGATCTGCAACCGGGAATTGCTGACTGAGGAAACTCAGAAAGTATACCTGAAAATACAATCATCGAAATCCGGATTAACAACGGAAGAGAAAGCAGATGTGGAAATTGAAGTGTCAGCGAGGGCAGTACACCATGGTTATGAGCCGATGACATTCTTACCGGATAAGGGAATCATCACCATGGAAGCCCATCATTTTTGCAGGCAAAGAGATGCAGAAAAAGGACGTTTTCGAGAATTGGAGGGGTATGGCAGGAGTGGTCATGGCATGAAAGTATTTCCGTTTACGGCACATTTTGCAGAAACGGAACAGACGCCTTCTCTTACTTATCGTTTCCTTGCGCAGGAAACAGGAGAATATCAGGTTGAGGTGTGGATAAGCCCTACCAATCCCATGCAAAGTGGAGCGCCGTTACGTTTCATCTTAGAGTCGCCGGATGGGATCAGACAGACAGTGAATGCGGTTCCGGAAGATTTCAGAGCAGGGGATTGGAGCGATTCCGGCTGGAGCAAGGGAGTAGTAGATCAGATTCGTATTGTGAAGACGAAGATCCATTGTCAAAAAGGGATACAGGAAATTACCATTGGAGCACTGGAGGCAGGACTGGTCCTGGAAAGAATATTGATTTACTGTAAAGGAAATGAGCCAAAGGCTTCTTATCTTGGACCTGTGGAAAGTTATAGAGTGTGATGCCTGGGATCATATCCGGGCAGATAAGCCGCTTCATTTGGTTGGCGGTAGTCATTTACTTGCGCATGAAGCTTCCCTCGCCCCCAATTGAGGAGGGGCTTCAAAAGCATGTTGCATAGCTGGAGCAGAGAAATAATAACGCATACCAAACTAAATGTAAAATTAATGTGGTGTGATTATTCAAGATTGATATTTGCGATTTATTTACATGTAATATCCGCATAAAAATTCAATTGATTGCAAAGAGGTGTTTATGGCTTCATTGCGACTGATTCAAGGTCATGATTAAATAATTCGTGAAGTATTAATTGAATGACAGAATCAAATTTCCTCACATCATCTTCATAGTCATGAGTGCAGTATATCGTTCCGCTATTGCCAATCCATACGCGAGCAGGATAATAATAGCCAATTTCGCCTACCATGACAACATATTCTTTTGAGAATGCTTTTACACTTTTATACTCGTCAGATTCCAATATGTAAACTGAATCGTCATACATAAAGTTCACAATATCTACGTGAAAATTTCTTGGATAAGGGAATAACTGAAAGTCAAAATCTGCAGCCCATTCTAAATTTGTAACTTCAATATACCATTGGCTTGCAATTCCATAGTATTCCTTGAAAAATGAAATTGCCTGTGGGTTAAGTTCGATATTCCATTTTTTATAATATTCTAAAACAGGGGAAATATCGACCTTTCGTTCAGGAAACCAACCTGCTTTTCTTAAAGACTGATAGATTCGTTCTGTTTTATCACCTTTTAGCAAAAGTCTTTCTTCCAGCATATGTTCATCTCCTAATTTTATTGATCAAGGTAATTATAAGTCATTTTTAATAAGAACACAATGTGGAAGTAACAGTTCAGCCAATTCACTATAGGATTGGAAAAGTGTATATTCTGGTGACTTATGAATGGGTATGGCTGAGCGGTTATGTTTGGAAAGGGAAAATAATCATAGCATTGCGCAGAAACCTGAAATCCCCTATAATGGTAAAGGCGTTAAAGAAATGCCCAGCCAGCATCCATGGGAGATAAGTGAGAAAAGAGAATATAGTAGCTGGCAAGAGCGGCGAAGGAGGCATATGATAAGATGGCAATTGATAAAGTAAGAGAGTATTTCAGACAATATAATATGGAAGATCGGATTCGGGAATTTGAAGTATCCAGCGCAACTGTGGAGTTGGCAGCACAGGCTCTTTCCTGCGCTCCGGCAAGGATAGCCAAGACCTTGTCCTTTATGGTGGGAGAACAGCCTGTTTTGATCGTAGCAGCCGGAGATGTAAAGATTGACAATAGTAAATATAAGAAGCAGTTTGGAACGAAGGCAAAAATGCTGACACCGGATCAGGTGGAAGAACTGATAGGACATGCGGTTGGAGGTGTCTGTCCTTTTGGGGTGAAGGAGGGAGTAAAGGTATATCTGGATGAATCCTTAAAAAGATTTGAGACGGTGTTTCCCGCCTGCGGCAGCAGCAACAGCGCTATTGAACTGACAATTCCGGAGATGGAGCAATATGCCGGGGAAGAGGGCTGGATTGATGTGTGTAAGGTGAAAGAGGAATAAATCAGTTATGAATAAGGATTTAACGAAAGGACAGCCGGAACAGGTATTATGGAGTTTTTGCCTGCCGCTTTTCGGGAGTATTATTTTTCAACAGCTTTACAATATTGCGGACAGCCTGATTGCTGGAAAGCTGGTAGGGGAAAACGCGCTGGCAGCAGTGGGAAACAGCTATGAGATCACTTTGATCTTCATTGCTTTTGCCTTTGGCTGTAATATCGGCTGTTCCGTAATTGTCAGCAGATATTTTGGCGCGAAGGAAAATCATAACGTAAGGACAGCGGTACATACCACATTGGTAAGCGGAGGCATTTTGTGTCTGGTGTTGATGGCAGCGGGATTTTTGGGATGCAAGGGACTTCTTCATCTGATACAGACACCGGAGGAGATCATGGCGGATTCCCGGCTGTATCTAAATATTTACATAGCGGGGCTACCCTTTCTCTTCTTTTATAATATAGCCACCGGTATTTTTTCAGCAATGGGGGATTCCAAAACACCGTTTTTGTTTTTGGCATTTTCTTCGACAGCTAATATTGTGGTAGACTATCTGTTTGTGCGGTTTCTACATATGGGAGTGGCCGGAGTGGCATGGGCTACCTTTCTCTGTCAGGGCGTGAGCTGTATTCTGGCTGTGGTAGTGGTATTCAGAAGGCTGTCCGGTCTGGAATGCAGGATGGAGGCTAGGATATTTTCCGGGCATATTTTTGCCCAGATCTGTGCAGTTGCGATTCCGAGTATTTTGCAGCAGAGTTTTATCTCGGTGGGAAATATTGTGATTCAAGGTCTGATCAACGGGTTTGGACCGTCGGTTATTGCGGGATATGCGGCGGCCATCAAGCTGAATAATCTTGTGATTACCTCTTTTACCACATTGGGGAATGGAATATCCAATTTTACATCCCAGAATCTGGGTGCAGGGAAATATGAGCGTATTCACAGCGGTTTTAAAGCCGGTCTCAAGATGGTGCTTGCTTTATGCGTTCCTATTGTGGCGGTTTATTTTCTGCTTGGAAAATGGCTGGTATTCCTTTTTATGGAAAGCGCGCAGGGACTTGCCATAGAAACAGGGGTGCAGATCCTGCGTATTCTTGCTCCGTTTTATTTTGTCGTATCTGTGAAATTGGTTACGGACGGTGTGCTTCGGGGAGCTAGCAGGATGAAAGAGTTTATGACGGCTACTTTTACGGATCTGATTCTGCGGGTTGCGCTTGCTATGGCGCTGTCGGGAATGCTCGGCGCAGTGGGAATTTGGGCGGCCTGGCCGGTAGGATGGTCGTTTGGTGCAATGGTGTCGTTGTTTTTCTATAAGCGGCTAAAGAATGCTCTGTAAGGCACCGATATATTTTTTGCAGAGGGAAATGAGGAAGTAATATGGCGGAATGGACACAGCAGAAAATTTTAAACATGGCAATGGAGCAATCCGCCATTGACCTGTGCTGTCAGCCTGAAGACTTTTTAAAAAATGAAAATGTGATCGTGACATCTGCTGTCAGTGAAAACTGTCGGAAATACTTGAAACTTCCCTTTTTCTGCAATCTGGTGTCCTACGGGAATAATCTGGTAGCGTCACTTGATCCGAAGGTACAGAAGATAGTATGTGATTATATGGAGCGCTATGGAAAGGTGCATGCTTTTGAAACGCCTAATATGCATGTGCTGGATGACGCGTTTCGGCAGTATGGATACAGGATTTGCTTTATGGCGGAATATTTTCTGCCGGAGTTATCTATATTGAAGCCCATTACATGCAACTATGAGCTTCGGATATTGAACCCGGAGGATTTTGAAGAGCTTTACATAGAGCAGTGGAGTAATGCCCTTTGCAAAGACAGGAAACATCTGGATGTTCTGGGCGTGGGAGCTTATGATGACGGGAAACTGATCGGGCTTGCAGGATGTTCGGCGGACGGCAGAGAAATGTGGCAGATTGGTATTGATGTCCGGAAGGAGTATCGGCGTCAGGGACTTGCCGCATCACTTACCAGTCATTTGGCTTTGGAAATTTTAAAAAGAGATAAGGTACCCTTTTATTGTGCGGCATGGTCCAATATCCCTTCGGTGCGCAATGCCATAAAATCAGGATTCCGTCCGGCATGGGTGGAGATGACTGCAAAAGAGGAAACCTATGTAAATGAAATGAACGGAGTTGGGAGGTAACTATGAATTCAAAAGGAATCAGTTCATTAATTATGCAAAACAGATTGCTTAGTCAGGCAAGGAGCAGAAGCAGGAACAGCAGCTCCGGTATGGCAGCAGCACTGACAAAGGGCAGCAGTTCAGGAAAAAGTAATGCACTGGCGGAAGCACTGAAAAAGAAAAATGCCGGGAAAAATTCCTTAAGTGAAGCAGATCAAAGTCAGAAAGAGGCTTATACAGTGGTGAAGAAAACCGCCGAGAATATCAAAAAGCGTGCGGAGAGGCTGTTGTCATGGCCGGAGAAATCTGTAGATGAGATGACTGACGAAGAAAAGACCACTTATAAGAAAAACGTTACCGATGAGGTTTCTGCCCTGATCGTTGAGTATAATGATATGATGAAGGGTATGACTGACGCCGGTGGCAAGGTGAATGAGATTTATATAAGTCAGATGAAGGGATATTTCCAGAATGCCCAGAAGCAGCTTGCAGAACTGGGTATTACGGAAAACACAAACGGAAAGCTGACACTTGATAAAGAAAAGCTTGCGAGCGCTGATGTGGCAAAAATCAAAGAGGTTTTGGGAAAGAAGGGAACTTTCATTGATGATATCGGTAAGAGAGCGGAAAATGTTCTTTCTAATGCAGAAACCAACCTCGCCGTGCTGAATAAGAGTCAGTATGCCGGAAATTATACCTATAATCAGTATGGAAGTGATATTTTTGATGCGCTGACAAGCGGGAGTAAATACAATTATAAAAGCTGAAAACAGGGAAGTTATTTTGAAGAGTTAATAGCTAATGCAACAAAAAGCAGTTGTCAGAATCAAGAAGAGATCCGATAACTGCTTTTCAATTTGCTGATTATTTTTGAAATAAATAACAGCTACGAGTACAAAACTGTCCGTCCATCCTGTGCTACGCCAATATAGGTCTTCCCGGTATTGAGCTGGATTTCATTGCCATTGTCATCGTAATATCTGGTAGGAGAATAATCAGAGGTTTTCTTCCATGTAATATGGATACCTCTTCCTTTGGTGAAATAATATCCGTCTCCGGTGGAATCAATGGTTTGGAATGCCAGATAGCCTTTGGCATCACGCTTGGACCATTTGGTATTTTGAATGATCACGTTGGCAAAAGTAAGCTGCTCACCGGTAAGGCCGTCGGTCTGCGGGCCGCCGTGAATATTTTTGGCATAAAGACCGGTTTCGGGATTATAGGTAAAATAACTTTTAGTATAAGTAAAGATCTTGGACAGGTCGATCACGTTGCCGGGAATTGCTCCCGGGTACTGCTCCAGAGAGTTTGTCCCTTCCGCAAATCGGAAATGTGAAGCATTGTAATAATCCGGTCTGGTAGACAGGGAATAGCCAAGGGCATTGCAGGCATTGGTAATGCCTTCGCCGCTGATATAAGCGTTGTGAGGCGCTTTGCGGTCCGTGGTGCGGAAAAAGTAACCGGACCCCGGTCTTTCTCCCCCTGTTCCGTATTCATTGGTTCCGGACAGATTATTGATATCCGGCGCAGTGATGCGGTCAGCCATATAGTAGACACCGCCAAAATGTACCAGGATGGGGTCCCATTCCGTGGCAATGGAGATGTAATAGTCACGACAACTCCGGATATTTCCGATACGGGTAAGACCTTGCCAGTTGTCGATGATGGCCATCTGCCGGGAAATTTCGCCTTCCTCCATGATTTCGTAAAGAACTTTGGCATTTCCAATTCCGTAAGAGGGCTGTGCCTTTTTGTCGGTGGGCATCATAATGGCAATGGGACGTTGTGATGCCTGCGCAGCAGGAATCATTTCATTGGTATATACGCTGCGGACCTGTTCATCTGCAAGGACCTGATCGTTTCCCGAAGCGGAAGGAGCAAGTAATGCGGCAGCAACAGCAAAACTGCCAGCCACAGTCACAGCAAGTAGTCGTCTGGTAAGTTTTTTCAGTTTCATTAGATTATTTCCTTTCTCAAAAGTCACCACATTAAAGTGATGCGTAGGAATATCATACTCTATTTACTGAGGAAGCGTCAAATTAAATTTACTTTACATCAAAAAAAGGTCATTTGGTGACATTTCCCTTTCTAATCAAAAGGTCTTTTTCGATAAAAAAAATAGATTAATTATTATTCTATAAAGAAAATATTATTGAATGCCGATACCAATTATAGATATGGGTTAGTATTGGCCATTCGACGGATCGATATGGTAAACGAAAAAAACAAGGAGGTTACATTCATGAAAGTAAACCAGACAATTTTTATGGGAGATGATACACTTCGTGCCAGACATGGGCAGGAAAGTACGCAGAATGACTCGAACAAAAAGAGTATTTTTGCCGGTGGACTTAACAAGGCAGTTGATCCCATTTTGCAGAAGAAGCAGCAGGCACAGAAGCAAGCAATGAAGATCGTGGGCGATACCTTTGCGAATGACCGGAAGATTGATGATGATCTTGACGAAAGAAGAGCCAGAATTAAAGAAAATTGGGAGATTATCGGAAAAGCTAAGGCGGAGTTGAATGAAATCAGTAAGCAGCGTGATGAGCTCAGAAGCAGATATGGGGTTGAGGAGGATTCTCAGGAGCAGCAGGACTTAAAGCTTTTGGAAAAGGAAATTGATGCAAGGAAGCCGGGCAGTGAGATCCGTTTGACGAAGGAAGAACGGGAACAGATTGAAGAGATCAAGAAAAACGGACTTACCGAATATCAGACTCGCTCCTTGGAGATGAAAAAGAGCGGTGAATCATACGAAACAGAGATTGATGAGGCTGAGAAGGTAATTAAGACAGAAAACGCAGTGATTGCTTCCGTCAAGTTGGAACGTCTCAAAAAAGATCCTATGGTGGAGGCTCAAAAGAATGCAAAGGAGATCATCGATGCTGCAAGAGACGAGATCATAGGTATGCTGATCGACGAAAGCAAGGATCATATCGACGAGGAGATGGAAGAAAAGAAGGAAGCAGCAGAGAAGGCAGAAGAGAAGAAGGAAGAACAAGAAGAAAAGGTCGAGAAGAAAAACGAGAAAGAGGCGCAGGAAGAGCAGTTCAGGGAACAGATACAGGCTTCTACTGAACTGATGACCAAGTCCGATGAGCTTATGGATGATGTCCAGAGGAAGGTAAAAAAGATCCTGGACGAGATGAAGCTTCTGGAAGAGGATTTAAAGGGCGCTGCTGTGGATACAGTAGGATAAGACAGCCTTCAGGATAATATGCTGCCATTTGGCGGATACCTCTTAGTTTAGTTCGTAGTTAATCGAATTTTGAACGAAAAAATTCTCTATATATTTATCCCAGATCTGATCCGGTGTCTTATCCGGGATAAAAGTATGAAATGCGGTGGCAGTGATGCAGGTCAGCTCACTTCCATCGTATTTTATATTCAGGACAAAAGCTTTCAGGTCGGAGAGAGAGACTGCTGATTCATTCTCTTTCAGAAGAGAGTCCGCATGCTCAGGTTTTAAGTGCAGAACAAATTTAAAGCTTACCGGTGTCCGTTTTCCTTTGATCAGATCAAAGCACAGACTGCGCATATCCTGCCACAAGGAAAATTCATAAGGTGGAAGGACACCCTCATCATTTAAGTCTCCGGTGAAAAATTCCTTATTTATGCGTCCGTCAATGAAAAAGGTATTGTAGGTGGATATGGAGGCTTCCGCCAAGAGAAAGCCGTCGAATACACTACTTCCAAGCAGACGGCTCATAAAATTTTTCAGTTCTTTTATCTTGTATGCTTTCATAGATTTCCCTTCTTATGAAACAGTACTTTCTCCTATTATAATGTAAAGGAAAGAAAAAAGCAAAATTTTGACACCGCTCCACTTATATGATAGAATCAGCTTTATCAACAGCCCTGTCGCGAGCATATCTGGTAGGTTTATTGCTTGCGGGACTTGAAACAGGAATGGAGAGAATATTGTTGAATAATCTGACTAAATCTAAACTTTTAAAAGTACTATGTATTCCTTTATGTATTACCCTGTTAAATGGATGTGGCTCCGGATTTTCGGAAAATGATCTTACATTTAAAGACTTAGCCCGTGAATCCAAACTGAGTGGTTCCACGATTACCCTGATGGCATCGTCAGATTGGGTGACAGATGCGGAAATGCAGTTGGGGACAAATTTTGAAGCCGCGACAGGTATTCAGGTGGTCTACGATTTGTATCCGGATGATGTCTATTTGGATACTCTTTTTGCCAAATTGGACAGCGATGATCCGCCGGATATCTTTATGACCCAGTCCGGATTGGCTATCAAAAACACTTATCAGCTTGACAAATACGCTGTTGATCTTTCAGACGAGTCTTGGATGGCGGTATATGATGCTTTCTCGGCTGAAGAAACATCGATTGACGGCCGCAATTACGGTATGTCTTACTTTGACAATACGACTGATTACTACATGATCTACAACAAAGAGTTGCTAAGCAACGCGGGAGTTACAGAAGTCCCGACCACGTATGATACCTTTGTCACCATGTGTCAAAACATTGCAGGCACTGGTGTGATACCTATTTACGAGCCAATGGCTGACGGATGGCATCAAACAATGCTATTTGCTGAGACAGGCCAGTTTCTTGATAAAAACGAGCCGGGAACCATTGAAAAACTGAATGACAATACAATCACATTTGCGGAACTTGAATCAATGAAGCTTGCTCTGGTGCAGATACAAAATCTGGCGCTTAGAGGATACATGGGTAAAAATTTTGCAACAGATACCTATGACAACGCGGTGGGATATCTGGCAAATGGCGAATATGCGATGTGTATGTTGAGACCTGGAATGATCGATTCCATCATATCCAGCGAAATGAACATAGGTTTCGATAAAGGGGATTTTGGTATCATGCTGCTGCCCGTTTGTGACAACCAGATACTCAATGTACACCCTACCGGACCGTCAAAATACATAAGCAACGCATCCCAGAATATCGATGCCGCCAAATTGTATTTGCAATATATCGCAACAAAGGACAACATACAATATGTGATTGACAATTCCCACAGCGTGGACAATCTTCCTTTTGACTTGGGACAAGTCACCGGCCATGATGAAGTAACAATGGAATTCCTTGATCAGTTTAACAATGAGGAATCCGGTCTGGTTCTCCAGGATCAGATTACTTATTTCAATGAGCAATGGGGTGAAATCTCCAGTGATATCCTCAAAATGTGTGAGGGAACAATGTCTCCCGAGGATGTTCTAAACCAGATTGACGCAAGACGGGCATCTCTTGCGCAAGCGGCAAACGACCCTGCATGGGAGTAAGTTCTGAATTTTTAGCACTATACTAATTTCAGGCAGATAACAACTATCTGCCTGAATTATTACAAATACTTCGCCTCAAAGTCTGCTACGGGCATAGGCTTTGACAAATAGTATCCTTGATAGATATCACAGCCCACTCTCTTAAGGAATTCCAATTGCTCCTCTGTCTCCACGCCCTCCGCGATGGTTTTCATGTGAAGCTCCCCTGACAAATCCATAATACTTTTAAGGATGGCATGGCTTCGTGCCTCGTTCTCCGTATCCCCTAAGAACTTCATGTCAATCTTAAGCACATCCACACAGATATCTTTCAGCATGTTAAAGGAGGAATACGCGCTCCCAAAATCATCCATCTCAACCTCGAATCCTGCCTCCTGCAGTTTCTCCACAAGGTGCACATGCTGCTTCAAATCATTGATAATCGCCGATTCCGTGATTTCCAGCTTTAAGTTCTTGGCATCAATACCGTACTCTTTCACAAGCGATACATAATGCTCATAAATATCGAGTGCATAAAGATCTTTTGCTGAGATATTGACAGATATATAAAGGTCATCCCTGCCCTTTTCCTTCCATTCCTTCAGCTTCTCACAAGCCTGTCTCCAAATACAGATATCCAACTCCGTGATTCTGCCGTTCATTTCAAAGAAGGGTATGAAATGTGCCGGGGGAATCAAGCCGTCTTCCCTGTGTATCCATCTTGCTAAAGCCTCCGCACCAATTATCTTCCCCTCATTGTCTACTTGCGGCTGTAGGTAAATCTGCAATTCCCCATGTTCAATAGCCTTACTCAGCTCGGCGTTATAGCGTTCTTTTCGCCTCGCTTCCTTCTGGATGCGCTCGTCAAACCGCAAAATCCGCTTTCCATAATCACCCTTAATAGTGTCACAGGCCATGGAAGCCTTGTTGCAAATCGCCAACATATCCTGCGACGGCTCTGTTATCTCGTACACACCGGCCTTTACGGTCAAATTAAAGTTATTGGTGTTATACGTTTTCGCCACCTCGTCTATCGCATCCAAGAACTGTTGCGGGTCAAAGGCCTCCTTCGGCATTATTATGTAAAAATCCGCTTCCCCAATTCTGCCATATTTGCAATTCGGAATATGAACAAGCCCTGTCCTTAAAGCCTTCGCCGTCCGAATCAGATAGTCATCATATTTTTCCTGACCAAACAGTTCTTTGAAAACCCTGAACTTTTCAATACTCGAACAGATCATGACAAAATCAGTGTCCGGATGTTCCTCAAGCAGTTTCCTTGCCTTTTCATGAAAATGCGCCTCATTATAAATCCCGGTGAGCTCGTCAAAATTGGCACGGTGAACCATTTCCCAATAATGCTTTATGGATTCGGTGACATTTCTAATCCAATAAACGGTTCCGATTAACTTGCCGTTCTCCTCAAGTGCCATATACTGAATATCGTAATAGTATGTACGGTCATCGCGGATAACCGACATTACCCGCCCGTCCCACGCATTCTCCACATTAGCCCCGGAGATTACTTTGGTCCAATACATCTCTTCATTATCTATTCCCTGCATTCCTTTAGGCCCGACTGCGTCGCGGTATCCCGCAGTTACAAATTGAAGCTCATGTTCATCATCATATAACACGATACCATCATTCAATTTGTCAGCCACGAACTGCATCGCCCTCTGATTAAGCTTTCTGGGTGCATAATGTACCGCCATATATACAATCACCATTTCGCAAAACGCGAAAAAAATCACATTCACAAGAATGGGCCGCTGCCCGATCTGTGAATCAACACAAGAAGCCGCTATCACCGATATAATGATCGCAACACCCGAATACTTAAGCCGATATATTCTGGTGCTTTGAGTTGCTGCAATGATAAGCACGACCACAGCCCCAATTAAGGCAATACCACTTACTATGGCATGTACATAGAGGATGGAAAATCCTCTGGAAATCCAGTATATGTGATCATACCATCTAGCATGGGTGATTGTAAAAAATCTTTCCGAAAACATGCCCCAGATTAAGGCGGCCGACTCTATCACCACAATCCAAAACAAAGGTGATTTATAAATTTTAAATAATTTATACCCTGAGTAGTTAACAGAAAACCTGAAAATCATCATTGCATACCACGCAAAGGCAATGTAGTAAAATGTAAATGCATAATACGCAATCTGCCTGTCCTTTGTAAGCAATATAATCATCTCTGGAACAATAATCCCAGCCACTCCCAAAGCCATATTATTAAGATGCCTTATGATGTTCGTCCTCTTCGTATCGCGGAGCCGAAAAATCATAATACTGTTAATTACCAACAAAAGAAACAGAAAACCTGCCATGGTGATCTGCATTTACTCACTTCCTTCCATAAGCTAATCGCCCATCTGCAAGCATATCCGATCGGTTCATTGCTTGCAGGGATAGAATATGTCCATAAAAGGTATTATACCATAATTTCTAAGGAAATGTTGATTAATTATCTTGATTCTCGGTATTGTCTTATTTTATCAAGTTTTTAAGAAAACCAGCAGTCATTTCATTTGTAGAAGCTCTGGGAGCGGGAATGACAGGTAGGATAAGTATTTGGCGGAAATGAAGCATAGGGAGCTGTCACGAGATTCGAGACAGATCTTTTCCGTTATTGATTCTTTAAGCTTCCGATAAAGCTTTCATTCTCCGGAACGAAACAGGACACTCCATACCATTTGACAGAATTACCATCCGTCGCTTTTTGTCAATTTGTTTGATATAGGTTGCATTAATGATGCAGGATTTGTGGCAATGCAGAAAGTTTTCATCAAGCTGCTCTGTCATTTCTCGAAGGGATCCTGCCTGTTCATAAATTCCTTCATGGGTAAAAATCCTGATCTTATGGGCATTTGAAGAAGCTTGTATACATACAATATCTTCCTGCCGGAGAAACAAAACTTTCTCACCAACGTTCAAGCGGATTGTCTTGTGGACTTCATTGTTTTTGGAGGAGAAAAGCTCTCTTGCATGAAGAAGACATTGCTTAATGCGGTCGGGAACATTTTCCGGGTCATCCTTTACGATATAATCCATGGCTTCTACCCGATACTGAAAAGTCATGTGAGAAAGCTCGTTGTGGACAGTGATGAACACAATAAAGCCTCTCGGGTCATGTTTTCGGATTTGACTGGCAAGATCAATTCCGGAACAGGAATTGTCCTTTAAATCCACATCCAAAAAGTACAAAAACGGAACACGATTTTCAGAAATAAAGTGCAATACATCGTCCGGTTTGCCAGTGGATAATACGATCTCCATATCCAGTTCTTCAATACAAATATGTTTCTTGATCAGATTTTCTAAATAGGCTCTGTATTCTTCCTGATCATCACAAATGATAATAGGGAGCATGTTGGTCCTCCTGTTGATTAGTTCTGCGAGCGACAAGCCAAGTGGAAATGCTTGCTATGCACTTAGCAAAAGAGGGAACCCTCTTTCATAAAAGAGCCAATATTCACATGCTTAATACCATTTCGCTGCTGAATCATGTCATTTCGGGTAACAAGATATTTCGGATAATTGTCCATAATTTTTTCTAAGGGTGTATATTCCCGGTTTTCAGTTTCAATACTGTTCATAATAGTCATAGCCACCTGCACATAGGAATAAGAAGCTGACATATCCCGCAAAATAAAATCGCATTCCAGCTTGCCAATTCGCCCAACACTTACAATATATCCTTTTGACTTTGCATAGATATAAACAATGTTTTCGAGTACAGGTCCGTAATTAATGCGATTATCTGTATTGGTAGAAAAATAAAAGCTTAAATCAGCCAGATAGTATTTATGTTCTCCCACTAATGATTTTCTTGATTTTAAGTCAAAACGTTCACATTTGCACAAAATTTTGGCATCTATTAGAATCTGGATATACCTGTTTAATGTTTCGCGTTTTATATTACAGCCATTTTTGCGCAGGTCAGAAAGAATATTGGAGAGGCTTGTAGTTGCCCCAAAATTATTGATGATGTAGGTTTGTATCTGATGAAAAACGGTCACATTTTTAATTTTTACCCGCCTTCGTATATCCTTTTCAAATATTTCTGAGATAATTCCTTGTACATAGGTACGTTTGTCTTCAGAAGTCTGATACTGCATCGTTTTAGGAAATCCGCCCTCTTTGATAAAAAGTTCGAACTCTTGTGTGATATCTGTATTTATAGAATAGCCCAAAAACTCTTTCATACCAAGATATTCTTCAAAAGTCAAAGGATACATTTCAAATTCAAGATATCGTCCGGTAAGTTTTGTCACAAGTTCTCCGCTCAGAAGATATGAATTTGAACCGGTAATGAAAATAGAGTATTCACCCTCTCCACGGTATCCATTGAGCACTTCCTCAAAATCCGGGACATTTTGAATTTCATCAATAAATAGATATTTCATTCCTGATACATCAGATAATTTATCAATTAATTCTTCTAAATGCTCGGCCTGTTTGATTGACCGAAAGCCTCGTTTATCTAAATCTATATAGAGAATATTTTGAGCGGCAATGCCGGCTGATACTAATTCTTCTGCTATGGTCTGCATAAGGCAGGACTTACCACAGCGTCTTACACCGGTTATGACTTTTATTATTTCTGAATCATGATAAAATCCACGTATTTTTTTTAAATAATTTTCTCTGGGATACCATTTCATTCTTATCACCTCAGAAGAAGTATATCATTTTCTTGACCTAAAAAGCAAGTTATGGGGGTATATTTTGAAAAAAATGAAATTTTATCCCCGATAATTGATATTTATCCGTAAGATTGGGTTTTAAGTGCAGAACAAATCAGGCGGAAATGCTTACATTTCCATTTGGTAACTACTGCGTGGGTATTCGACATAGTTGGAGCAGTTGGATAAAACAGCCATCTTTGTATTCCGTATTTAACAGAGCATCCGGATGCTTGTCCAAAAGAGTTTCCACTTCGTGTAAACCTACTCCAAGGTGGTTATCTTTCTCAGAGTAACCTTCTTTAAAAATCTCTGTTATATTTTTAACGGGCAGGGAAGAATTGGCTATGCGTATATAGTCATATTTCTCACTGCACAGTATGCCAATAGAAAGCTCTTTCTCAGATGTCTGAAGGGCGGCTTCAATTGCATTGTCCAGAAAGATGCCAAGGATTCTGACAAGAGTGGGAGTATCCATATTCATTTCTGTGACGGCTTTAGGAATATCTATGGTAATGTGAAGTTGCAAGTCAACAGCTTTTAATACCTTGGTGTAAAGAAGCCCTTTTAACTCCATAACCTTCATATTGCTTAATTTGCCGATAAAGTTATCTCCCGCAGCAAGTTTTCTGCCGTCAGGAAGGAGCCTTTCTTCATAATACTGCTTCAATTCATCAAAGCGTTCCTCTTCCAAATAGGAGTACATGGAAGAAAGAATATTCATATAGTCGTGCTTAAATCCCCGTATTTCCTGATATAAATTTTCCAACCGGTTAGCGTATTCGCTTAAACTTTCGGCCTGTGTGACTCGGGCCCTAAGCTCGTAATCTTCCTGCATGGATTTATATAACTGCCAGATAATGATTCCGGTTGAAAGAAAAAACAATAAGAATAATATTCCATTAAAAAACAAAACCGGAGAGGTGTATCCAACGTAATTTCCGAACACCACATTGAAGACAAATATCAGACCGCACGAAATGATTTCCAAGGATATCAGATATATAATTTTCTTTTTCTGCCTGTTTTCGCGGAGAGGGATGAGTTTTTCACGAATTAGTTTCCGGTAAAACTGACCTGCGGGATAGGTGACGCAGTGCATGATACATGCCTGTATCACACAAAAAATGAAATAATTGAGGAAGCTTTCATTCAGAAAGTCCATGCCGGCTCCTAAAAGGTGCAGAATACCAATAATGATATAGTTGACAGATACGCCAAGTATATAACACAGTGCCATTCCCAGAGCATTGAAAAGAGGGTTCTTTTGCAGGTATAGGATAAAAAGATATACAAGAGAAAAGGAAATGATATTTGTCCAAATCCCAACCGACTGTGGCATAAAAAATGAAATAGCAGTGCAGCACAAATAAACAATGAGCCGATGCAGGGGCTTTAATCGTTCATAACATATATTTGTTAAAAGTGCATTGATATATAAAAGTGAAATTGCACAGTATATTAACCATGATAAGTTCATATATTTAACTCCGGTTTACGTTCAGGACAGCTTTTCTTGCGTTTGGGAATACTTTGCTAAAAAGCAGCATTTTTATGCTATATTATAATTCAACGAAAGGAAAAAAGCAAAAATGTGTCATAAATTGGCTGAATACATTAATGGAATTGACAACTAATTTTGAAATAAATACATAGATAGTAGATTTGGGTATTGATTCATTAATGTTGCTAGAGTTAATTGTTGAAGTCTATTACCAATCCTTTAAAAATTTACAAGAATTCTGTTTCATCAAAAATTATAATACACGAAACCTTATTCATGCAAGAGAGCTTGATGATTTTGCACAGGTATATAGTAACTATCAGTTTGCAAAATGTATAAGGGATGCTTGCAGTATGTTTATTGACAAATGCGTAAGTGGTTTTTAAAATGAAAGACAACCTTATGTGAAAGGGATACGTGAGCTATTGATATGATTGTGAGGGATTATGGAACATTATAAAACTGTAAAAAGAATTGAAGAGATGATAAATAACGTTTTTGTCGGAAAGCAGGAAGTAGTACGGAATATACTGATTTGTTTGTTGACAGGCGGTCATGTACTGTTAGAGGATGTGCCGGGGGTGGGAAAAACCACCCTGGCAAAATGCTTTGCCCGCACCTTGGAATGCAGTTTTGGCAGAATACAGTTTACGCCGGATACTTTGCCCGGAGATGTAGTCGGAACTTCTATTTACAACATGAAGACAGGTGAATTTGAATACAAAAAAGGCGTTGTGATGAACCAGATTCTGCTGGCGGATGAGATCAACAGAACATCCCCCAAAACCCAGGCCAGCTTACTGGAAGCGATGTCGGAAAATCAGGTGACGGTAGATGGGGTAATCTATCAGTTAGAACAGCCGTTTATGGTGATCGCAACGCAAAACCCGGTGGAATATATCGGTACATATCCTTTGCCGGAGGCGCAGATGGATCGTTTTATGATGAAATTATCCATTGGCTATCCGGACAGGAGGCAGGAGATCCGAATGGTAAGCCAGCTTCTGGAAGGGGAAACGGCTGAAAAAATCCAGCCCGTATGCGATGGCAAGTGTATTGAAGAGATGAAAGATGTAGTAAGCAAAATCCATGTGGAAGAGTCTGTTATTGAGTATATAGAAGATATGATCGAACAGACAAGGCAGGAAAGCCGTTTTGAAGTTGGCGCAAGCCCGCGGGCAATGATTGCTCTGGTCAAGGCGTCACAGGCAAAGGCCTTTCTGGAGGGCAGGGATTATGTGAAACCGGATGATGTAAAAGCAGTGGCTATGCAGGTTCTTTTGCACAGGCTTACCCTTTCTTCGGAGGCAAGGATAAGGAAGGAGAAGGGGGAAGAGGTTTTGAAAAGCCTGATACTGAAAGCAAGGATACCCGTATGACCTATTTGAAAAAGGAACAGGCTGATATGAAAATACGCAGGATTATTTTGGGGATCTGCTGGATTTTATCGCTTATTATGATCAGCTTTTATGGAGGGGCGGTAAGCTATGGGATCTTTTTTGGAATAACATTGATTCCGGTCATCTCTTTTCTTTATATTATCTGTGTGTTTTTCAGATACAAGATTTACCAGGAGATCGGAAGCAGGAATATTGTATGCGGACAGTCAGTACCCTATTATTTTGTGCTGCAAAACGAGGATTGGTTTGCCTTTTCCGGGATAAAGATTTTCTTTTTTTCAGATTTTTCTTACATTGAAAAATTACCGGAGAAGATTACCTATGAACTGCTTCCGGGAGAAAAGCATCGATATGAGACTTCGTTTGTCTGCAAGTACAGGGGAGAATATGAGGTAGGGATCAGGGCAGTGGAGATCTATGATTTTTGGGGGATTTTCAGCCTGAAATGTGCCATCAGGGAGACAAAAAAGATCATTGCGGCCCCAAAGCTGGTCCGGTTAGACGAACTGAAGAATATCGGAGATATCAGCACGAAAATGACAAGAGAAGCACAAAGGCTGATGTCGGAACCGGATGTGATCACCAGAGAATACATACCGGGAGATGCCCTGAAACAAATTCATTGGAAGGTCACAGCGCGGGAGCAGAAATTGATGAGCCGAAAGCTGACGGGGCAGGAGCGGCAGGGAGCAGCCCTCTTTTTTGATACCCGGAGGACAAGCCGTAAAGAACAAATATATCTTCCGATTGAGAACCGCGTATTGGAAACGGTGCTTGCACTGACATACTTTCTTGTTGGCAGGAATATCCCTGTGTCAGCCTTTTACTATCAGGAGGAATTCAGACAAAGTGAGGTGTATGACGTAGGGAATGTCGAGGCTTTTTATACAGAAATATCAGATACACATTTTCAGGATAATAATGTTTTGCACCATCAGATCAGTGAGGCTGCCGGCAGCGGACGGTTAGCGGATAAATGGATCTTGTTTTTGATTTTGCAGGAAATCAACAGTGATATTATGAAGGAAATTTTTCACTTGAGTGAAAATGGCATGGTGGTAGTTGCTTATGTCATTACAACTGAAAATATCGAGGAATTTGAGATGATGAACAGTCCGAACAGAAGAGTGATTGCTGTTGCGCCGGGGGGAGAACTTGGGGAGGTATTGTGATGAAAAATATCGAAAATACGATTCTCCTTTTTCTGTTTCGATTATTATATGCAGGTATATTTTTGTGTGCGGTATTCCTGAATTTTTCTGTTTTTTTGGGAATTCCTGCTGTGACGTGGAGACATTTGGCTGTTTTGTTTGCTGCGCTGATTGCTTTATTACTTTTCCAGACCGTAAATGGAAGGATACGGCTGCAGTTGGCGGGGCTTTTTGGGATCATTTTTATTCTGTGCATGTTCTTTGGATCAACTTCAAAATGGCTGTCCTTTTTAAAAAAGGTATGGTATCTTCCCTTGGAAGCAGAGACGGCAGGTACAGGGGAAAGTATTTATGCGGAATACGCATGGGTGGTTTTAGCGGCTTTGGCAGGCTGTCTTTTGTATCTGCTTATGGAAAAATATTTCGCATTAAAGCTGGCGGCAGTGTTGTCTCTGGCCTGCCGGCTGGCAGGTGTGCTGCTTTGGGGCTGGCAAGGAGGTAAGGCGGGAACTGCGTTTATCATGCTTTTTACCGTGATTGTTCTGGAGGATTGGGTACAGCTCAAATGGGAAAAGGTGAAGGGGGAAAATTCGTATAAATTTTTGCTTGGCATTATGCCGTTTCTGGCTGTATATTTGTGCATACTATTGATTCTTCCGGTCATAGAAAAACCTTATGATTGGCAGTGGGCGAAAGTTTTGTACCAAAAGACCAGTGAAAAATTGTCAGGATACACGGAAAACCTGTTTCATACCGGACAGGAGGATATGGATTCGGCAATGAGCGGGTTTTCCGAAAAGGGAAGTCTTTTTGCCGGAATCCAAAGTGAAAACAGGGAGCTGATGAAGATAAATACCGGATATGACGGGGAGACAGCCCTTTACCTTACCGGAAAAATTTTCGATTCATTTGACGGGCATGACTGGCAGAGCCTGAGCGGGGAAGATCAGGATAACAGACTGATGGATGTGATGGAAATGTCCTATGCGTTAAGCCTGTATGCCCAAAATTACAAATGGAAATATTTTAAAGTAAATAAACTTGAAATGACATATCAGTATTTTCATACAGACTATCTTCTGGCACCTTCCAAGGCGTGGGAGATTGAGGCGGAAAATTCCGGTTACCATGTAAAAGGAGAAAATTTATTATTTGACCGGAATGCAGGATTTGGAACGAATTACTCCCTCAAATTCAGCCAGCTTTCTATGAGCAGGAAAGAACTTACAGACTTCCTTCGATGGAATGGCGAAGAGGCGGAAGATGAATGGGAAAAGGTGTCGCGGCAATATACGCGGGACAATATCAGCATGGAAGAGCTATATGTGTATAGTGAGGAGATAAAAGAAAAGTATGCACAGAAAACGGAGATAAGTCCTGAGGTGCAGGACTGGCTTTTGCAGCATACCGCAGGGGCAGCTACCGTTGAGGAAAAGCTGCAGAGAATAGAAGCTTCCCTGGCAGTGATGGAATACGATAAAAATCCGGGAGCATTGCCGGATCAGGTGGTAGATGAAAGAAGCTTTTTGGACTTTTTCCTGCTGGAAAGTCAGAAAGGGTTTTGTACTCATTATGCAACGGCATTTGTATTGCTGGCCCGGGCGGAAGGTTTCCCTGCCAGATATGTGCAGGGATTTTGTGTCCCGCTGACAAATAAGAAGGAAACGGTTGTCTATTCCGACATGGCTCATGCATGGCCGGAAATATATATAGAAGGAAAGGGCTGGATATCCTTTGAACCGACACCCGGATATGGTACATATCGTTATTGTGTGCGGGAGGAGGAAACGGACGAAGGGTTAAGCGCTCAGAGCATAACAGAGGTGCATAAGGAACCGGAAGAAGAGGTGGAAGAAGAGGCAGAAGCAGAGGATGGGGCCTTGGAAGAATTGGAAAACATTCAGGAGGAGGATTCCACATCATGGCATGGCATAGGAAAACGGTTAATTACGTTAGGTTATATTCTTTTGTTTATGCTTTTAGGGTTCTTGCTGCTCTTAATCATTAATTATTTATGGGAAAAGAAGCGTGAAAAAGGCTGGAATTTAAGACAAAGTTATCAGGCAGCAGTATTGCGTAATCTTCGGATTTTGGAAATGCTGGGCATCAAGAGGGAAGAAACAGAAACCTGGCAGGAATTTATGGAGCGCATATGTGAAGGCAATGAAGAACCAGGAAAAATGCCGGTTGAATTTATAAGAACCTATGAGGATGTGCGATATGGGACGCTGACAGTAGATGAGGATATTATTTCAAAAGCATTAGAAGAGAGAGGAAAACTGCTGGCAGCCTTGAAACGGGAAAAAGGGAGGTTATACTGGCTGTACAGGATAAGGCTTTCTATGATAAGTTTTTTAAATCTGTAACCTTCATATAAAATATAAGTAGATAATTTGGAACTAAAAGTATGTTATAATAGATTTATTATGTAATATTTTAAGGGGAGAAAAATGGGATTTAAGCGTGTTCTGAAAAGATTTATGTCCATCAACAGGGACTATATACCATCGCTCCTGGCTGCTCTTTTCTTCCTGGTGGGCAATCAGGGGCTGGTGGCGTACATTAATTATACGGCAGGGAATTTGACGGATGCCATTACATCTGTGAATTTCCGATTGTTTGGTCAATATATTCTGATCCTGATTTTGATGCAGGTCTTTCATCTCTATGCGGAGTACCAGGTTAATTACCGCGTCAATTATCTCAGCGAGAGCTTTGTAAAGCGTTTAAGGATCCATACTTACGGTAAGATTACGGCGGCAAGCATGCGATGGCTTGACGAAAACAAGCTGGGGGATATCGTCTCAAGGATCAATGGGGATCTGAATGCTCTGGTAGGGCAGGTCAATACCTTTATGACATGGCAGTTGTCGGGAGCCGTGACATTTTTAGTCTATATGACAGCCTGCTTCCTGATCAGCTGGAAGCTGACACTGATCGGCTTTGCAATCGTGCCCGTGCTGGCGTTTTTCCAGTTTTTGACAGGGAAACCCATTGCAAGGCTTGGGCAGAAGCGGTCCGTGGCGGAAGGGGAAGCGAACGGCATGTTCATGGATCTTGTGGGCGGTCTTTCCCTGATCAAAATTTTCCGGGCGGAGAAGGAGCTTTCTGGTAAGTATGGCAGACAGGTTGAAAAGACGGTATCGGCAAATGTGAAGTCTTTTGCCCTGGAATTTATTATGAATCCCTTGCAGATCCTTATGGGATATCTGCCGAATATCATAATCCTTATTGTGGGGAGCCGTATCGTGCTGCAGGGAGAGATGACAGTCG
Source organism: uncultured Lachnospiraceae bacterium (assembly GCA_947174495.1). Classification (GTDB taxonomy): domain Bacteria; phylum Bacillota; class Clostridia; order Lachnospirales; family Lachnospiraceae; genus Suilimivivens. The sequence continues at coordinate 25,972 of CAMWJC010000021.1, forward strand.
GGATGCTGTTTTCTTATATCCTGCTGTCCAGTGGGGCGTTGGATACGGTCTCCGGGCTGTCCTGGCAGGTAAGAAATATTTATGACACCATAGGGATTTCAAAGCGTATTTTTGAGATCTGGGATATTGAGGAAGAAAAAAATACGGGTACGGTCTATGAGAAAAAGAATGATATCCCGGTACAGTTTGAAAAGGTGTGTTTTGGGTATTATGAGGGGCAGCAGATTCTGCATGAGGTTTCCTTTACCATTTCAGAAGGAGAGAATGTTGCTGTGGTAGGGGCTTCCGGTTCCGGAAAATCCACAGTTATGAAGCTTCTTTCGGGATTTTATGAAAAAGACAGCGGAAGTATTAAAATATATGGCAGTGAACTGGAAGACTGGAACAAGGGGAAACTGCGGGAACATATGAGCTATGTGGGGCAGGACACCTACCTTTTCCCGGGAAGTATCTATGATAATGTGGAGGTGGCGGATGAAAACGCCGACAGGCAGCAGGTTCTGGATGTGATCTGTGCAGTTGGGCTGGATAAGCTGGATTTGTATTCTCCGGTAGGGGAGCGGGGCGTGATGCTTTCCGGCGGACAGAGACAGCGTGTGGCGGTGGCAAGGGCGCTGCTGAAAAAGTCGGATATTCTTTTGATGGATGAGCCTACGGCAGCGTTGGATACGGAATCTGAGTATTATGTGAAAGAAGCGGTAGAGAGATTTGCGGGAGGGAAAACCTGTATCACCATTGCGCACAGACTCTCAACCATATACAATGCGGACAAGATTCTGTGCATGAAGGACGGGCGGATCGTGGAAAGCGGCACTCATGAAGAGCTGATGGAATTAAACGGCGTATACAGGGCGCTGTACTTAAAGCAGGAGACAGTTAAATGAAGAAAGAAGCATTTTCCATAGTGATACGAATGTGGCATTTGGTCAAAAAATACCGCATTCGGTTTTATATCGGATTTCTTATAGGCTCCACATCAAGATTTTTTTACCGGTTCCTTGACAGCTTTCTGGTGGAGGAATTTACGGAAGTCTGCGTCAGCGGAGACCGCGGGGCGCTTATAAGCAGCGTGATGACTGTCCTTGTCATGCTGCTTTTCGGAATTATTGTATATCCCTTAAGCTTTGGCATGGTCTACACCACCTATTCCCTGATGTCCGGTGAGATCAAAAAAATTGTTTTTGACAAGATGCTGAAGGTTAAGCCTTCTTATATAGAGTCCCGGTATTCGGGGGAGCTTGTAACTAAGATCACGGCGGATTATAACGATGCGATTCAGCTGATTGCCTATCCGGTGGTGGGACAGGGAAATCCTTTCTCACTTATGTTTGCCATTGCAATGATTGCAATAGTCATCTTATACAAAAATTTGTTGTTGGGCGGGATTTCCCTTATTCTGACCATGGCAAACTTTTTTGTTATGCGGTATATGGTGGAACCTATGCGGGAAAAGGAAAAAAAGACCAAGGAGTTTACCCAGAATTCTTCCCAGAGCATTGTGGATTCTCTGTCTGGCATGATGGTCTCCAGAATGTTTGGGCTGACCTCTATGCTGATAAAAAGATACGAAAAGGATACGGAGGATATTTACCAGAATAATCTTTCTCTGATCAGAAATAAATCCATACTTGCTCTTGTGATCGATACCCAGAGCTTTGTTTCCTTTACAGCGGTCTGCGCAATCGGACTGTTTTTGTGTACCAAAGGATTGATCAGCATCCCGACAGTGCTGTTTATTTCCCTCTTGCAGATGTCCCTTGGGAATTTTATCAGGGAGCTGTCAAAGAAACTGTCAGAAATGCAAAAGTATATAGAAGGCGGCAGAAGGCTGTTTGAATTCTTAGATGCGCCGGAGGAGGAACAAAGGAAGGTGCAGGCAGAACCTGATTTTGGATCAGAAAATGCCATTGAACTCAAAGATATCTGTTTTCAATACGCAGAAGCTGACAGCCCGTTGTTTGAGCATCTTTCCTTGGAAATTCAAAATGGGCAAAAGGTGGGGATCGCTGGGGGAAGCGGCGGAGGAAAAACATCCTTGATGAAGCTGCTTCTGGAATTTCTTGAGCTAAATCAGGGACAGATCAGATTGTTTGGAAGCAATACGAAAGAATACAGCCAGGTGCAGGTACGCAGCCTGTTCTCATATGTTCCTCAGGACTGCTATTTGTTTGACGGCACAATCCGGGAAAATATTTTGATCGGAAATCCTGATGCGTCCGAGGAGGAACTGGAAAGGGCAATTGATAATGCCTATCTTACGGATTTTGTGCAGAGTATTCCGGAGGGGCTGGAAAAAAGAGTAGGAGAAAGAGGAAACCTTCTTTCCGGCGGGCAAAGGCAGCGGGTTGCGATTGCCAGAGCCTTTTTAAAAGATGCGCCGATTCTCCTTTTGGATGAAGCTACCTCCGCACTGGATTCCCAGTCGGAGGAAATTGTCCAAAAGGCTATAGAAAGGCTGATGACAGGAAGGACAAGTATTGTGATCGCGCACCGACTTTCTACGATCAGGGATATGGATCGGATTCTGGTTTTGGAGAAAGGGCTTGTGGAAGAAGACGGAACCCACGAGGAACTTTTTACGAAAAGGGGCAGATACTATCAGCTGTGTCAGCAAAACAGTCCTGTTAGTTTGTAAATGCCGATAAACTTTATCTTAATTCATTTTTGGGAGAAATTATGAAAGAAAAAGCAAAAGGAAAGATGAACCTGTTACAGGCTCTTGGCAATAACATCTATGTCATGAAGCTGGGGAATGAAATTTCCCGGTCCCGTGTCATACATGCCTTTATCACAAAGGTATTTTTTTACTTTGAATGGATTTTTTTCAGTGCGTATTTTAAGAAATATATTGTGAATGCTCTGGACACCGGCAAAGAGGCAAGAGGGATTTTCCTTTTTATTCTGTCCTGTGGCGTTTTGTTTTTTGGAATCAATCTGTACCGTGACTATATGGAAAATGTGATTGTTCCTTTGACAGATACACGGATCTTCCATGGCGTGTACCTGCGGCTTTATCAAAAAGCGAGAAATGTGGAACTGCGTTGCTATGAAAATGCTGATTTTTATAACAAGTATACCATGGCTATTGATGATGCAGGGACAAAGGTATCTACGATCATAGACAGCTTCTGGGGGATATTTACCGGTATTGTGGCGGTGGTTGTTGTATTTTATACGATGTTTGAAATCGCACCGCTTTCCGTGTTATTTATTATTTCTCCAATGATCGGGAACTTCCTGTTTGGGGCGGCTTGGAACAGGTTCGTTGTGGAGCGTTACCAGGAGAATGCCTCCAATGACAAGGTTATCAACTATGTGAACCGGATCATGTATCTGGCGGATTATGCCAAAGAAATCCGGCTTTCTAATGTGTTCCGGCTTCTTACCAGACAATACAAAGATGCCACAAAGGGCAGCATGGATCTGGCTGATAAATACGCGTTCAAAACAGCGGTCATGGAATTTTTTAAAAATGAGTTTACCTTCACCGTTATTTTTGAGGGGGTACTTTTTTATGCTGTCTATGAAAATATCGTAACAAAGAGGATATCTTTAGCGGAACTGACTGTTATGACAGGTCTGATGGTATCCGCCACATGGATCCTGATCGGTCTGTTTGAAAATATCATGAATATGGTAAAGAACGGGATGTTTATCAGTAACCTTCGTACCTTTTTGGAATACAAGGAAGAAATTCCGGAGGATCAGGATGGGATCATGGCGGAGACTGAATTTGAGACACTGGAGTTTGACCATGTGAGCTTTTCTTACCAGCAGGAGGAAACCATCCGTGATCTGTGCTTTACGATCAAAAAGGGAGAAATGATAGCCTTAGTTGGTCATAATGGTGCCGGAAAGAGCACAATAATCAAACTTATGCTGAGGCTCTACGACCCGACAGAAGGAACCATCCGTTTAAACGGGATAGATATCCGCAAGTATAATCTGCGTTCCTACAGAAAGCTTTTTGCCACAGCCTTTCAGGATGTGTGTCTGTTTGGGATGACAGTCAGGGAAAATATCCTGATGGGTGAGGAAGCGGTGCCGGGGCATGAGGAAAAGGTGATAGAGGCACTTAAGAAAGCGGGAGTTTATGAGAAGATACAGCAGCTGCCGCATGGGATAGATACCATGATGACTAAGGAGTTTGATGAGGAAGGAGCGGTGCTTTCCGGAGGGGAAAGCCAGAAGGTGGCAGTGGCAAGAGCCTTTTACAGGAAATGTCCGGTCAAGATATTTGATGAGCCATCCAGCGCGCTTGATCCCATTGCGGAGTATGAGCTTTTTAAAAGCATTATGGAGGATGGAAAACAGAATACCATGATCTTCATATCTCATCGTCTGTCCTCTGTAAAAAACGCGGATTGCGTGCTCATGCTGGAACAGGGCAGGATCATAGAGCGGGGGTCCCACAGGGAGCTGATGGCGCTTCAGGGCAGTTATGCAGAGATGTATCGAAAGCAGGCAATGAATTATCTGGCAGTCGATTCCGTGGAGGGTATGGAATTATGAGAGAAAAAAATAAAACAAATGTTCAAAAGCACAGTGCGAAGCAGGTATGGTCAAATAATCTGTTTTTGATCAGGCTATGTTTTCAGGCATCACCGGCTTATGTGGTCTTTATGACTTTGGATTCAGTCAGGAATTCGCTTTCTGTTTTCCTGGAGCATACCTATGGAATCGGTTATGCCCTTGAGGCAGCGGAATTCCATTATCCTTTTAGGAGAGTCGCGATGTTTGTATTAGGTCTGGCTCTTTTTGTGACGGTGGAGATGGTTTTTTCTGCATGGGTAATGAACCATATTGGTGCAAAAAACCTGCCGAAAGTGCGTCAAAAGGTAAAGCTTGCTCTTTACGAAAAGGCATCAGGGATGGATTTGAAATGTTATGATGATCCGGAGTACTATAATCAGTTGGTGCTGGTCTTGTCAGAAGCAGATAAACAGATTGACCGTTGTATTACCTTCCTTCAGAATACTTTTTCCGGAATTGCGGTATTTATATCCACCGGAATTTACTTTTTCTATAAGGACCGGTTTTCCATTATATTTGCTGTGGCAGCGTTTGTAATGGCGTTTTGCTTCAACCAAATCTACAACCGCCTGACCTTCCAATTACGCATTACACGGAATCCATTAGAGCGGAAAAGAGATTATGTGAAGAGAGTCTTTTATATGCAGGATTATGCGAAAGAGCTGCGGTTAAATCCCAAAGTAGCGGAAGCCATCTATCAGGAGTTTGAACAATGCAATGAGGAAATTTACAAGGTGGAAAAAAGCTATACAGGGAAGCGGTTTTGGGTCAGTTTTCTGCGCAGATATGTCAGCAACGACTTTATGAGTGATGTGGTTTATATCAGCTATCTGGTTTTCCGCGCAGCGGTTATGGGAGGGTTGTCCTATAGCAGCGTGGCAATTTTATATAATTCCTTCGGAAGGCTGAAACGGGGCATGAGTATTTTTACGGATGTATACCCGTATGCCTGTGAGACCAGCTTATATGTCCAAAGGATTCGGGACTTTCTTGCTGTGGAACCTGAGCTGGTAAGTGAGAAGAAGCTTCCGGTACCGGGCGGTGCCAGGGAAATCGAGATTCGAAATGTCTGCTTTGGATATGGGAAGGCAGAAGAAGGAAAAGCGCAGATATTGAATGATATCTCCTTTGCAATACGGCCGGGAGAAAAAATTGCTATCGTAGGCTACAATGGAGCAGGAAAAACTACGCTGATGAAACTAATAATGAGACTTTATGATCCTGTATCCGGACATATCATGGCAGACGGCAGAGATATCAGGGATTATGATCTGCAGGACTATAGAAAATCAATTGGAACGGTATTTCAGGACTTCAAAATTTTTGCAGGTTCTGTGAAGGAAAATGTTCTGATGGATGCAATAGATCCGGAGATACCGGAAGAGCCTGTCAGGCAGGCATTGGTACACAGTGGACTGGGGGAGCGCCTTGCAGCCTTACCGAATGGTATGGAAACCATGATGACTACGGAATTTGATAAAGAGGGAGTAAATCTTTCCGGCGGGGAGAGCCAGAAGCTTGCTATCAGCAGAGTATTTTATAAAGATGCAGGGTTGATCATTTTGGATGAACCTTCCAGTGCACTTGACCCTATAGCGGAGTATCAGCTGAATCACGCAATGTTGGAGATGGCGGAACACAGGACAGTGATCTTTATTTCACACCGCTTGTCTACCACCCGTTTGGCAGACCGGATCATCCTAATGGAAAATGGGCAGATTGTGGAACAGGGAACGCATGATAGTTTACTGAAGGCACAGGGTAAATATGCCGGGATGTGGAATGTGCAGGCAGGGCAATATTTGGCAGGATAGTAAAATAAAGGAATATGTTGACGAGTATTGAAGAGAAGGACAATAGGATGAACAAAGTGATTTTCGCATACAGGCTTGTAGATGATACCGGGTTTGCACCATGTGTAGACAACAATCTGCTCAGTCTTGTATGCTGTAAGGGCGGACAAGTCCGGAATGGTAAAAACATTTATACCGGACTCAGATATCATGTGGGCAAGCACAGGCAGGAGAATCCGGAGGATGAGATCTATATTCTGGGAATCTATCGTAATCGGCTTTTGTATTATGCAAAGGTGACCGATGTTATGGATATGACAGAATACTTTTCGGAAGAGAGAAAAAGGGAGTTTGGAAAAAGGAAAGATCATATCTATGATGTGAGAGACGGGGCATTGGAACGAAATGATTTTGTGCCGTTCATACATGCAAAGGGAGATATCCGTAACATACAGGATGCCAACGGAGTGTTTGCTGTTTTGTCAGGGGAGTTCACTTATTTCGGAAGAAGTGCTCCGGATATCCCGAAGGATCTTCTGGCAGTTTTGCCAAGGAACAGGGAAACAAAAAAATATGTGGGTGCATCCGTCCGGGAGATGCATCTACATGAAAGAATCATGGAGACCGTGAAGTCCTTTCGGGGAGCAGTTGATATACCACACGAGGAGATTGATTTTGTATGAAGATCATATTAAGCAGAAAAGGATGCGATTCCGGTTTTGGCGGTATGCCCGGAATTATATTGCCAGATGGAAGGATAATTTTTGTCCCTATACCCGGCGGGGATACAGAAACGATACGGTATGGGGATATTGTGATCGATCAGGAAAAAGGGAAGCTTGTCGGCCTTTTGGAACAGGTTTCACCTTGTATGCGCTTAAATGAGAAGAAATTCAATATCGACAGAGAAATAAAATGTCATTTGGATCCGGATTTATGCAGGGAAATGTATCCAAGGAAAGAAGGATGGCGGGGATGCTTTGGTCAGATTGGAGCGGCGCAGACAGTCCTTCAAAAATCAAATGTAGGTGTAGGTGATTTATTTCTGTTTTTTGGCTGGTTTAATCATACGGAAGAAAGAGATGGGAAACTGCGATTTTGTAAAGGACAGGGTTTTCATATGATTTTCGGGTGGATGCAGATTGGCCAAAAGATCCGCGCCGGGCAGGAAGCAATCCCGGATTGGATGAGTTATCATCCTCATGCGGGAAAGAGCTATATGGGTAGTTCGAATAATTGCATTTATGTGGGAAAAGAGCACTTGTCATGGGAGGACAGTATTTGCGGTTATGGAGTTTTCCCGAAGTTTCGGAAGGAACTGGTTTTGTCGAAGGAGGGGATGTCTCGAAGCAGGTGGGCATTGCCGGAGAAGTTTCGCGGGCTGTCTATTACCTATCACAGCGATGCTTCGTGGAAGGATGGATATTTCCAGTCTGCATGCAGGGGGCAGGAATTTGTATTTGAGGAAAATGAAGCTGTTTTGGATTGGGCAAAGGAGATTATAGACTGTTTTTAGGCGTGAAGCTATGTCGTTATGTCGAAAGCACAGGCAGGGTGTACCTATAAAATAAGGATTTTCGGATAGAAACAATATTTTATGAAACAATAAGGGAAGCCGTCTTGCGGCTTCCCTTGCTGCTATATGAATACCTACATTTCTGCATAACATTTAGGTGACAAAAACGAACCTTTTACAGACAGGCTCGGACAAACAAATTCTTCTGTGGTATACTTGGAACATGAGAGAGATTAGGATAGCGCTTATTGATGATAATCGGGAATTTATACAGGATTTTGGGCGAATGCTGGCACAGGGCTTTCAGACGGCAGGCATGCAGTGTGAAATTCAGATCTATCATGATGCCTTAAGCTTTGAATGTGCGGCAGCAGAGGTGCCTGCCTATGATATATGCTTTTTGGACATTGAGATGCCTGGGATGAACGGCATGGAGCTGGCAAAGAGAATGAGAAAGGGGAAAGGGCAGGAGATCATTGTTTTTCTTACGGCATATTCGGAATTTATTCGTGCCGGGTATGAGGTAAAGGCATTTGATTATCTGGTTAAGGACAAGGCGGCGGAGGAAATCGGCAGTCTGGTGAAACGGCTGGTCAATGAACTGGATGTGGTGGCCAAAAAGGTTTATATCATAGAGACTCATTCCCGATTGGAAAAAATAAACCACAATGAAATTGTTTATATTTATAAAAGAGGACCGTATTCCATATTTGTCCTTACGGATGGAGAGGCGCAGGACAGAATAGCGTTGAAGGATGTTCTGGATAAGCTGGGGGCAAAGGAATTTATTATGGTGGAAAGAGGATATGTGATCAATTTAAACCATATCAAAAGGGTCTGCTCCAGAAATGTGGAACTGTCGGACGGTACGAATATCCCGGTGAGCAGGGCGCACATTAATGAATTAAAGAAAAGAATACAGGAATACTGGATGGAGAATTTTTAAATGAAAGGGTTGTTTGATTTGGTGGGGAGAAAAAGCAAAGATGAAAATGCCCTTGAGAAAGAAAGATGGCGGCTGCTTGAGCAGGATTACAAACGCATCGTGGCGCTCAGCAGGGAAAAGAGCAGGCTGCTCCACGATATTAAGAATCACCTTCTGATCATCGAAGGCCTTTTGAAATACGGATTGTCGGAAAAGGCGCTGGTGTATATACAGGAACTTCGGAACTCAGAGCTAGAATCCAAACCATGGATGCAGTCGGACAATGTGATCGTCAATGCGCTTATGAATGAAAAGATCAATCTGGCAAAGAGCCGGGGAATCAAGGTGCAGGTGAATACAAGTGATTTGAAGGATTCCTTTATTGATGACCGGGACTGGTGCGTGATTCTGGCCAATCTGCTTGATAATGCTATTGAAGCCTGCGAAAAGGTGGAAGGGAAAAAGGATATTATTGTCAAGATTGAGGACGTGGCGTATGGCACGATCATCAACATTAAAAACAGTTATTGTGGGGAGATCCCTGACATGGAGGGAGAGGTACCTACGGCAAAAGCAGATAAAGAAGAGCATGGAATCGGGAATCAGAACGTAAAGCTTGCGGCAAAGAAGTACGGAGCAATCATTTTATATAAAAAAGAAAAAGAGATGTTCGGCATTACATTAGTGCTGTACAGATAGGGGGATACTATGAAAAATTTAACAATAGGCAAACCGCTGCGGGTTATTTTACTATTTGCGCTTCCGCTTTACATCGGGCAGATGTTTCAGCTGTGCTACAGCCTGATCGACACCCGGATTATAGGAAGCACTCTGGGAGAGGTATCCCTTGGGGCAGTCGGCACGACAACATCGCTGAGTGACATGCTGATAGAGTTCTTAAACGGAATTATTGCCGGATTTGGTATCATTATTTCTACTTTTTACGGGGCAAAGGACGAGAAGAAGCTGAAAAAGTCGATTGGCGGCACGGTAATTCTTGGAGTGGCTGCCGCTGCTGTCATCAGCATAGTGTCTCTTTTGTTCTTACCACAGATTTTAAAAATCCTGAATGTCTCTGATCCGCTTTGGCCGGAGGCATCGGCCTATATCCGAATTATTCTTGCCGGACTGATAGCGACTGCGCTGTATAATATCTGTGCGGCGGTTTTGCGGGCTATTGGGGATTCTTTTACACCGCTGATTTTTTTGGTGATTTCCAACGTGCTTAATATTGTGCTTGATTACATATGTATCCTGCATCTTAACATGGGTGTTTCCGGAGCGGCTGCCGCTACCGTGTTTTCACAGGCATTGTCGGCGCTTCTTTGTTTCCTTTATATGAGAAAGAAATATCGGGATCTTATGCCTGATGGGGAAGGGATGAAGCCGGATAAGGAAATCTACGGGCAGCTTCTTCCAACAGGGCTTTCCATGGGCTTTATGATATCCTTTGTGACCCTTGGATCGCTGGCCTTACAGACCAGCATCAACACCTTTGGGACAAATGTGATCGTAGCGCATACCGCAGCCCGGAAAGCAACCTCTTTGTTCCTCACGCCTTTCTTTGTGCTTGGGACAGCTCTTGCCACCTACTGCGGGCAGAATCTGGGCGCAAAGGAATATGGCAGGATCAAAAAGGGAATCAGAGACACAGTATTTTTGGCATTCGGCTGGTGCATTGTGGTATTGGCAGTAATATTCCTGCTTTCACCGCAGATTATTCGATTGATTACAGCTAGCAGTGAAGGGGAGATTATTGATACGGCTTCACTTTATCTGAAGATTAATGGAATATTTTATTTCCTTCCGGCGCTGATCTGTATTTTCCGAAACAGTATGCAGGGATTTGGAGATAAAAAGACACCACTGTTTTCCAGCTTGATTGAGCTTGGCGGAAAAGTGATTATTGCCTTTATGCTCGCACCGGTGATTGGATATATGGGAGTCATTATTTCGGAGCCTGTTGTGTGGGCTGTGATGGTTCTTCCGCTTCTGGTAAACATGAAGCGAAATCCCATTTTTAAGGAAATTCATTCCTGAAATATTGGAAAGGGAGGCGGCCAAGGTGCTTAAGGCATATAAATACAGGATCTATCCTAATAAAAAGCAACAAGCCCAAATCGAGAAAACCTTTGACTGCTGCCGTTTTGTCTATAACCGGACATTGATGTACCGCAGGGAGATGTACGAAAACTGTGGAGTATTTGTCAGCCGTATGGACTGTAATAATTACCTGAACAGGGAACTGAAGGCAAAGTACAGCTGGCTGAAAGAGGTGGATAAGTTTGCTCTTACCAATGCGGTCTATCATATGGACAGTGCATATCAGAATTTTTTCAAAAACAGGTCAGGGTATCCACGTTTTAAAAGCCGATACAGCGAACATAAATCTTATACAACTAATTTTACAAATGGAAATATAGCCATAGATTTTGAAGAGGGAAGGGTGAAGCTGCCAAAGCTGAAAATGGTCAAAGCAGTCCTTCATAGATTCTTTGAGGGCCAGATCAAGACCGCAACTATTTCCAAAACATCTGATGGAAAATATTACGTATCCATTCTTGCAGAGACAGCCCATGAAGCAATTCCCCTAAATTTACTCCAGACGGGAGTGGTTTCGCTTAATGGGGATACCAGTGTCCTGTGGGACGAAAAAGAATATAAAAGCCTGGAGAGCCTGAGGCGGAAGGAAAGGAGACTGGAAAAATTACAAAGACAGCTTGCCAATAAGGAAAAGGGGAGTAATAATTATTATAAGCAAAAGAGGAAGATTGCCTTGTGCAGGGAAAGGATAAACAATATCAGCAGAGATTATTGTCATCAGGTTTCCCATGAGATCATCAGCCAAAATCAGGTGATTGTTTTAGAAAAAAGAAATTCAGCAAAAAATAGCGACCAGACAACGGCAGCAGCGGGCATAGTTTGGTATGAATTGGCAAGGCAGTTGGAATATAAGGCGAAGTGGAACGGTAGGATTTTACTATAGGGCAGGGACTGCCCGAATTGACGCCTGTGGAGACGGTACGCATGGAAGGTTTTTGACAGTACATAAGGTCGATGAAGCAGGAAGTCCATCTTTTTGATGGGCGGTCCACTTTTATAATGGAGGTAAAGGTTGAAGAGATTATTGGTGACAGGGGCTTCGGGTTTCCTTGGGAGCAGAATCGTAGAATTTTATAGTGGGAAGTATGAGATTCATGCTCCGTCACATGCTGAAATGGACATTACTGATGGAGGAAGTGTATGTGCAGCATTTGACCGTTTTCATCCGGATTTTGTGATACACAGCGCTGCTATTTCGGATGTGACAGCGTGTGAAAAAGAACCGGAGAAATCATGGAGGATCAACGTTGATGGGAGCAGAAATATAGCGGCAGCATCTGCCAGACTTCATGCAAAGTGTTTGCTGTGCAGTTCTGATCAGGTCTATTTTGGGAGCAAGATAAATGATTCACATAGTGAAGATGAAAGTGTAGAACCAATCAATCTTTATGGGCGGGAGAAAAAGAGGGCAGAGGAAGAATGTCTGAATCAAAATCCGGAATGTGTCCTGCTACGCCTATCGTGGATGTATGGTATCAGGACAGTTAACAGGCAGGAACATAATGACTTTTTCCGTACTTTGATTTCCAAATTGGAAGCTTCCGAGACTTTAAGCTATCCGATATATGATGTACGGGGAATAACGGATGTAAATGAAGTTGTCAGGAACTTCGAAAAAGCATTGGAATTGCCAGGAGGAATCTATAATTTTGGTTCACCCAATGATAAGAATACCTATGAAACAGCCCTTTCTATGTTTCAGGAGCTTAAGTGGGATGTGAGCCGGCTTAGAAGAAATGAGGAAGCTTTTGCCTCCAAGCCCAGAAATATTAGTATGAATCTCCAAAAGTTAAATGACAATGGGATTTTCTTTTCGTCAACATTGGAAGCGTTGGTGAGGAATGGGCGCAGATTTCAAAAGGAAACCTGTTTTAGCTAATGCAATACGTTCAAAGTGTAGACAATAGTGGAATGTCTAGTTGTTTAGTTTAAATTGCCAAAACCTAAACTCGTATAAAGTTTATATTCTTAAGGAGCCATTTCGCGCACGCTTTATCAAGCGTGGCGACGTAGAATATAAACTTTATACGAGTTATTTTTTTCAACCAAACTAAACACATTTTATATTAATCTGTCATTTGGGAAGGGAAAATGTATATTTGAATGAGTTTCTATTTCTATCCGAAAGATTTCATATATAATAAAATCACATACAAAACACAGAGCAAAGAAGAAAGAAGGGATGCCGATGGATATCAGCCTGATTTTCTGCCTTTTAGTGGTAGTGGTGCTGATGCTGTGCCTGATCTGGATATTGATCATGCATGAAAAACTGAAAAGGCAGTATGAGGCTTTGGTAGAAAGCTTTTACCAGGTGCAGGAATTAAACGGAGAACTTCGAGGGCAAAGGCATGATTATCTGAATCACCTCCAGATTGTTTATGGGATGATGGAGCTTCAGGAATATGAAGAGCTTCACGATTATCTGGAGCCTGTTTACAAGGATATGATGAAGGTGGGAAAGGCGATCAGAACCTCCATACCGGCGGTGAATGCCCTGCTTATGGCGAAGATGGGTACGGCGGAAGCGAATGGGACAGATTTTTATGTGGAAGTGAAATCTGACCTTAAAAATTTGAAGGTAGAGCCCTGGGAGTTGTGTAAAGTGCTCTCTAATCTCATTGACAACGCGATCACTGCAGTGCAGGAAAAAGAAGGGGAGAGAAAAATGACGCTGGATATCAGCGAGGACAGGAATTTTTACCTGTTTTCCCTGTCGAATAACGGACCTGCAATCCCGGAAGAACAGAGAGAGACTATATTCAGGCAGGGATTTACCACAAAAAGAGAGGAAGGTCATGGGATGGGACTGTATATTGTGGCTGGTATATTAAAAATGAACGGCGGTACGGTTTTAGTGGATTCTGACGAGAAAGAAACAGTATTCACTGTCAGATTTGCAAAGGAGGTGAAGATATAATTGAATACGGTAATGGTTATTGGCATCATACTTTTGATAGCCGGATTTATACTGGTAGGAGTTGAAATGGTGATTCCGGGATTTGGAGTACCCGGGATAGCAGGAATTGTCTGCCTGATAGCAGGAGTCTTCCTGACGGCAGACAGCATTGAGACCGGAATTTTTATTACAGTGGTAGTCATTGTAATATTAGGGATTTTGATGACGATCATCATGGGATTTTTGTCTCAGAAAAAATTTAAATCACCCATTGTCCTGGATGAAGATTTAAAAGCCGGAGCGCCAATCAATTCCTCGGATCTTGATTATCTGCTGCATAAGGAAGGGACGGCATCAACTGACTTAAAGCCGGCAGGCAAGGGAGACTTTGAGGGGATAGAGTTGGATATTTTTTCGGAAGGGCCATATATTAAGAAGGGTAGTCCTATTGTGATCAGCAGGGTCAACCAGAACAGACTTATGGTCAGGGAAAGATAAGGAATAAAGGAGAGAACATATGGTAGGGAAAATTGTTTTATTGTGTGTGATAGGCCTTTTGGTGGTACTGTTTTTTGCATTTGTACCGGTGGGGCTGTGGATTTCAGCAGTAGCAGCTAACGTGAAGGTAGGGGTTTTTGATTTGGTGGGAATGCGGCTTAGGAGAGTTGCGCCGGGTAAGATTATATTTCCCTTGATCAAGGCTACCAAAGCAGGGTTGATGGTAAAGGTAAACCAGTTGGAGGCTCATTATCTGGCGGGCGGCAATGTGGACAGAGTTGTCAATGCATTGATTGCAGCCCAGAGGGCAGGCATGGACCTTTCTTTTGAAAAGGCATCAGCCATTGACCTTGCAGGCCGTGATGTTTTTGAGGCTGTGAAAATGAGTGTAACCCCTAAGGTGGTTGAGACACCGTTGATTTCTGCGGTGGCCAAGGACGGTATTGAGCTTTTGGTAAAGGCAAGGGTTACGGTAAGAACCAATATTGAAAGGCTGATCGGAGGCGCAGGCGAGGCGACGGTGTTAGCAAGAATCGGGGAAGGCATTGTCACCACGGTAGGTTCATCCCAAACCCATGATGAAGTTTTGGAAAATCCTGATGAGATTTCCAAGCTGATTTTGGAGAAGGGGCTGGACTCCGGGACAGCTTATGAGATCATTTCCATTGATATTGCAGATATCGATATTGGAAGAAATGTGGGCGCCAATTTGCAGAGCCTGCAGGCGGAGGCAGATAATAAGATCGCTCAGGCCAGGGCGGAGGAACGCCGTGCAATGGCAGTAGCGTTAGAGCAGGAAATGCGTGCAGCAGTGGTTCAGGCGGAAGCAGAAATACCGAAAGCTATGGCACAGGCACTTAGAGAAGGACATATCGGAGTGGTTGATTATTATAAGCTTCAGAATGTGCTGGCAGATACAGACATGAAAAAGAGCATCGGCACAGGTGCCGACGCTTATGCGGAGAGTAAAAAGGTATGATAAAAGTAATGCTGATTGATGATGAACCGGAGATTAGAAAGCTGCTCCACAAAATGGTGGAAAAACAGGCGGACTATCAGGTGGTGTCAGAGAGCGGTGACTTTGCCGGAGCAATGGTGGATTTTGCCAGATATAAACCGGATGTAGTATTTATGGACATCGACCTGAATGGGGAAAGCGGGCTGGAGTGTGCCAGAGTGCTTACGGAGCTTGATCCAAAGCTGAAGATCATTTTTGCTACAGCACACAGTGAGTACATGGCAAATGCTTTTGAGATTTATGCGTTCGACTATCTGGTGAAGCCTTTTAATATGGAGCGGGTGGTAAAAACTCTGGACCGCATCAGAAACAGCATGGCGGAAAGTGCTCCGGTGAAAGATGCCTTGCCTGATAAGGTGGTGAAGCCGGAGCATTACAAAAATAAGCTTTTGATCAAAGGCAAAGAGCAGGTGTACCTGCTGAATATGGAGGAGATTATTTTGGTTGAAAGGCTGGATGGCTATACCAGCGTTGTCACAGCCAGGGAGCGTCACCGAACCTCCATTTCCCTTTCCGACATTGAGGAAAAGCTAAGTACCGGGGAGTTCATGCGATGCCATAAATCCTATATTATTAACATTTCGCAAATTGTACGGATTGAGCCTTACGGCAGATGGACTTATGTGGTGAAGTTTAAAGATACGGACGAAACCGCGTTGATGACGGCCCAGAATTATGATAAAATCAAAAAAATGTTTGCATAAGGAAGGTAAATCATGCTGACGAGGCTTAAGGAATCTGATTTTGAAAAATATGCGGAATTCGCATACTCCCTTGCGCTGGACTTAACAAGCTCAGGCTATCCGACATATACGGACGGCATCAAGACGAAAGAGGAGTTTATTAACCGCTCCCGCATCGCATTTACCAGGGAAAACGAGGATATCCTGCTCTATGAGCGGGATGGACAAGTCCGCGGCTGGATTCATTATTATTATCTTCCCGCAGATCAATATCTGGATACCTGTTCGTTCTGCATTTCTGAGGGAATGGGAGAGGCCATATCAGAATTTATTGCTTTTGCGCAGGAGCACTTCCCGGGAAGCGAACTCTATCTGGGCTTTCCTAAGGAGAATACCGAAGCAGTGTCGGCCTTGGAGACCAGCGGCTATCCGTGCATCGAGGAGAGCTATAACGATGTGATGTATCTGGCGGAGTATGAACTCACACCGGACTGCCAGGACATCGTTCCCGTTACGCGGGAGAATTACGAGCCGTTTGGCAAACTCCACTCCCAGCAGGTGGATATGTATTGGAACTCGGAGCGGCTGCTGGCAGATATTGATAATTGGACAATTTATATGTATCAACGGGATGGAGTCGCTGTGGGAGCAATCTATTTTACAGGAGATCCTATCCTCTCTGAGATATTCGGTGTTGATTTTCCCGGCGGCTATGACGCCGGGCTATATAGGTTACTGGTGACAAAGGCCCTGAACGAGGCAAAGCGCAATAATGTCAGATATTTGGTTTTCTTTAATGAAGATGAGGAGCAGGCAGACGCGTTGGGACTCGGATTTCATTGTGTCAGCGGGTATGTATGCTATCGTATAGAGTTGTAAGCAGATTATGCAGTTATTTTTGATTTTGTTCATGCGGAATTTGGTTTGCGGGTTATTTATATTATATAAAGGAGAACGACATGGATGAACTGTGTTGGCTGACAGCCATCGAGCTTAGAAGGGAAATTCAAAAAAGAAATATTGGCATTGAAGAATTAACACGTTCATATCTTAATCGTATCGAAAAGTATGACCAAATGTTGAATACGATATCTGAGATTAACGAATCAGCTTTAAAACAGGCAAGAAAACTAGATTCTCAAAAATCAGAACGTGATTCCATATTATTTGGGCTTCCTTTGCTGATAAAAGATAATATTGATGTTGCTGGGCTTCATACAACAGCGGGAAGTATGGCATTATCTGATAATCTGGCAGAGACCAATGCGGCAGTTGTGGAAAATATTATACATAACGGCGGCATTATTTTAGGTAAAACCAATATGACAGAGTTCGCCAATTTCACAACGCAAGGTATGCCAAATGGCTATAGCTCTAAAGGTGGTATTGTTAAAAATGCTTATGATTAC
>CAMWJC010000022.1 GCA_947174495.1 uncultured Lachnospiraceae bacterium
TGGGTATAGTGATTTACGAGCAGACAGACGGCGCACAGCAAAAGACAGAAGATCAAGATTGAAAATTGATGGCGGATAGATTTCATGAACAGGCACCTATAGAAGACTGGATTAAGAAAATATATGAGAAAAGAAGATGAAAAATTCATGGAATTGTTCGAGCAGTTAATTTAACGTTTAACTTGGGTATGCATATGCAGAACATCCGCTCAGATGAAAAGAAATCCTTTCGTCAACACGCTCGATAAAGCGTTCGCGAATTGTTTCCTCAAGGATTTCTTTTCATCTGAGCTGGGCTATCGGATGACGCAAAGCCCAACTGTCAACTCGGCTAAGGTCGAATAGTCTACTCTTTGGCAAATAGCCAGATTGTGAATTAGGCGACTATAGTGGAGTCAATAGCTGTTTTTCCGTCAGCCAAAAACTAACTCGGATAAGAGATAAATTCTTAAGGAAGCAATTCGCGAACGCTTTATCGAGCGTGCTGACGTAGAATTTATCTCTTATCCGAGTGATCGTTTAGGTCCTATGAGTAAACCAGCTAAACGTTAACATGGTGACGCTGTCTTAAAGCGCAATCATAAAGAATTATTGCCATAAAAATTTTTCTCTACAGATATTGACAAATAATTAACAATATGCTATTATCATTTCAACAGATAAAAGGGAGTAGCTTATATCCCGCAAAAAGGATATATTTGAAACGTCAGGACGGTGGAAACATCCGTTTCAGATCAGATGGAACTGTAGCAAGACTTTTATCGCAGCGTAGATGCCGCGATAAAGGTCTTTTTTTAAACCTTGTAAACGGTATTTACAGGAAAACAAAAGGAGGGCATGTTATGTTAGGAAAGAAAAAAAGCAATGTTTATCAACAGAAGGAGCCGGGGCAGATTGGCGCAAAAATGGGGAAAATGGCAGGTATCATTGCAGGTGTGTTTATAGTGGTTTATCTGCTGGCAGGAAGTGTTTATTCCCTGAAGGAAAATGAATATGCGGTGGTCAGTACCTTTGGTGTGCCGGCAGTGGTGGAGGAGTCAGGTATTCACTTGAAGCTTCCATATATACAAAGGCTTCATAAGGTTCCCAAGACCATTAACGGTTTTCCTATCGGATACCGGACGAACAGTGACGAATCGGTGGAGGCAGAATCCTTTATGATCACCAGAGATTACAACTTTGTCAATGTGGATTTTTATGTGGAGTACCGGGTGACGGATCCTGTCAAATACCTGTATGCATCGGAAAGTCCTGTAAATATTTTAAAGATGCTTACCCAGAGTTATATCAGGGATACCATTGGACTTTATGATGTGGACAGTGTGATCACCACCGGAAAGAACGAGATACAGGCATCCATAAAGGAGAAGATTATAGGGCGTCTGGAGCAGGAGGATATAGGTATACAGCTTGTAAATATTACCATACAGGATGCGGAGCCGCCCACTCAGGAAGTAATCAACGCCTTTAAGAATGTGGAGAATGCAAAGCAGGGAAAGGAAACTTCCATCAATAAGGCGAACCAAAAGAGAAATGAGGATATTCCCGCTGCCAGAGCTCTTGCAGATGAAACGGTTAAGACCGCGCAGGCACAGGCTGAGGAGCGTGTGAATGAAGCAAAAGGGCAGGTTGCAAGATTAAATGAGCTTTATGCTGAGTATCAAAAGTATCCGCTGATCACCAAGCAGAGAATGTTTTATGAGACTATGGAAGAGATCTTGCCGGATATGAAGGTCATCATTGAAAAAAGCGATGGAAGCACCCAGACCATGCTGCCATTGGAATCTTTTGCAAGTATTTCAGAAAATGCCGGAACATCTGGCAGTTCAGGAAGTACAGGGCTTTCAGGCACAGCGGGAACGAATGGCGGACAGCAGATGGAAGGTTTCGGGCAGGAATCAACTTCTGAAAATTAATAATAGTAAAATAGGAAAGGAAGGTTAAGGGTTATGAAGAAAAAATCTTTGTTGTTAACAGTGATTATGGTGCTTTTTCTTGCATTTATTTTGGTCAATGCGGGGCTGGTAGTCACTTATCCCAATGAATATACAGTGATCAAGCAGTTTGGAAGGATTGAAAGTATCAGGAGCCAGCCGGGAGTGAGCGTGAAGATACCTTTTATCCAGACGGCGGAAAAGATTGAAAAGGAAGTGTTGTTGTACGATCTTGCAGTAAGTGACGTTATGACGAAAGACAAAAAATCAATGATTGCTGACTGCTTTGTGCTTTGGAGGATCGATGATCCTTACAAGTATACTCAGACCTTAAGCGCCCAAAAGAGTAATGCGGAATTCCGTATTGATACCATCGTATATAATAGTCTGAAAAATGTGATCAGCAGCTTAAGCCAGGAGGAGGTGATCAGCGGCCGTGACGGGGAACTTGCCCAGGCGATAGAGGATAATATTGGGGATACTTTAAGTCAGTATGGTATTACCCTGCTGGCGGTGGAGACCAAGTCTCTGGATCTGCCGGACGAAAACAAAAATGCAGTTTATGAGCGTATGATCTCTGAACGGAACAACATAGCGGCAACCTATCAGGCGGAAGGACAGGAGGAAGCAAAGGAGATTTCCAACAATACCAATGCGGAGATCATTGTCATGCAGTCGGAAGCGGATGCCCAGGCGGAGGAGATCATTGCCAAAGGAGAGGCAGAGTACATGCGTATTTTAAGCGATGCCTATAATGATCCGGAAAAGGCAGACTTTTACCTGTTCTTAAGATCTTTGGATGCGGCAAAGAAGACCATGACCGGAAACAACAAGACGTTGATCATTGATGAGACCTCGCCCATTGCTCAGTTGTTCTATTAGGGTGATCCGGTTACTATTTAAGGCAGCAGATTGATATACTTTAGTTAAAACAATGCTCAGGAGATAGATTTTGCTTTGAGAATCTATCAGCCTGAGCATTTGTTTTTTGAAATCTATTCCCTGTTTTTCAAGACTTCCGCAGGAGTGATTTGTTTCAATTTTTGAACAAGAAATGAGTTTACGGCACAATATACGGTAATTATGCCAGCAAAGATCTCCACATATAAATACCATGGAAATTTCAGATTCATGCCCACGGCAGTATTGGCAATCATCCACGGATAAAGTGCATCCATAATTATTTTTGCAACAGGTATTCCAATGATTGCCCCCGTTGCCACAATCCATGTGTTTCCATTCAGGTATAATTTCCTGATTTCGCCGGTTCGGAAACCAAATACCTGCATCAGCGAGATGCCAAAGGCGGCCCGGTCGATCATAACGCCCATCATGAGATATAGAACCATACAGAAAATAATCACCGCCGAAACAGTCATGGTTATGATCAGGGGCATCATTAAAGAGGTGAATACCATAGCGGAATGCGCCACATCCGCCTTTGTGGTTATGCTGTAAAGTATGTCCTCGTCAATAGGAAGCTCCTTATCGGAAAGCAGTACATTGTAGTAATCCTTTTCCTGTCTGAACAAGTCCCGCATACTGTCAATATCCATAAACACAGCCAGTCCGCCTGTATAATCACAGATTCCCTTTATGGTAAAGGCATAATCCATATCCTCGGCATTGTCCGTCAAAATCAGCTTCTCGCCTATGTGCAGTCCGTATTTTTGTTGAACGGATCTGCTGATGATCAGGCTGCTTTTTCCCTCCACAGGCTCAGTATCATAATATTTATTACCTTTATTGATTCCGATCACGGAGATGTTGATAGTGTATCCCATTGCGGTTTTGGAAAGAGATTCCACATAGCAGGCTTCCCCTCCCTCCGGAACTTCTTTTTCCGGATATTTCAGAGAATACATGTATTCAAATTTTGTGCTGTCTATATTGCCTTTTTGCACATTCCGGCACAGGACGTAGCAGTTTAATCCCAGCATAAGCACCAGTAAAGAAATAGTCATACCGCACACTACCGTGAAGCCGGTCCGCCGCTCACGTATCATCTGGCGAAGCTGGAAGAGCCGGATAAACTTTATTTTACCGGGATTTATATTTCCAGTAGTTCTTGTTTTCTGCTCCTGGCGAATCAGAGATAAGGCCGTCTGGGAAAGCCGCTTGTTGATGACGAGATAATTCACGACAGCCGAAACCACAGGGGGCATTACAATACCATATATGATCAGATAAAGCGGATAGCAGATGTTCAGCTTAGGAATGGAAAAATAATTACAGCTTTCTGACATCTGAGCAGGGATACCAATGCTGCTAAAACCGAGAAGTGTCCCAATCACACCGCCGATAAAGGTAATAGCGGTTGGCAGTGTAATATAATGAAGCAGCAGATCTTTCTTCTTTGCCCCCAGTGCATACAGAGCACCGATTACACTGCTTTCCTGCTGGATCTGATGAAACACGAATACAGAAATAACATAGGTAAACAATACCATGACGATAATTCCTGCAAAGAGGCCGGTCTCCTTGTTGATCTGCACATCTCCGGCTGCTGCAAGAATTCTCGGATTATCCGCCTTTTTCACAAAGAAGGTGAGACGATTCATTTCATATTCCCTGATTATCTGCTTGATTTCATAATCCGTTATACCGGAATCATTCAGGCGGTATGCATAGCAGTAATTCTCCGCCCGGGAAGATTTGTTTTCTTTGATCTCTTCATACTGCTTTTCTGCAATAAATGCAGTGCCGAATCGTTTGCTCTCCACCGCCATATCGGAAAACGTTTGTGTGGGCATATCATAATCCGGTGTACTTCCTGTGCCGACAATTTCGAACTTCAGGTCAGATATTGTAATATGATCGCCTGTCTTCAACCCGTGTTCCGCACAGTAACGTTTTTCCAGAACAATTTCTCCGCCGTTTTTGGCTAAATGTCCTTCATCCAGATCAATGAGGTTGATATTCTCTCTGTTTTTCATCAGCCGGATGGTGGAACCATCTTCCGCTTCCATATCCATACTGAACATCTTTTCCAGATCGATTCCGGTATCTGCCAGTTCGGTTTCCTGTGAATCTGTTAATGGAAAAAGGACTTCAAACTGCCCGTCTTCCAGATGATTTTCCTCCGCTTTGGCAGTACTGCCCGCAATGATAGTATCTGCAGCGCCAACAACAGAGATTACAACATACATTCCCATGATAATGAGCAAAACCAGTGCCAGATAGCGCAGGAAATTATTTTTCAGATCTCTTGGCAGTCTTTTTCGTAATACACGGTTCATCCTACAAATCCTCCAATTCTGCCGCCGGCACTCTCGTGTCATTTTCATACTCATTCCTGATTTGGCCATCCTTCACGATCAGCACTTTGTGCACCATACTTTTAATTGCGTGATTGTGAGTGACGATCAACATGGTAGTTCCATACCTTTGATTGATTTCTTCCAGCAGGACAAGAATATCTTTTGATGTCTTAGAGTCCAATGCACCGGTAGGTTCATCGCAGAGTAGAAGCTTCGGATTTTTGATCAATGCCCTTGCAATGGCACACCGCTGCTGCTGACCACCGGACAGCTGGAAAGGAAACTTATTCTGATGCTGGGTCATTCCTAAGGTTTCCAACAATTCATCCATTCCTAAAGGATGTTTTGACAGATATTCGCATACCTGAATATTTTCCCGCACGGTCAGATTAGGTACCAGATTATAAAATTGAAAGATAAATCCCAGATGATCACGCCGGTAATCTGCAAGCTGTGCCGGTTTTAAGCCGAATATTTCTTGTCCATCCACCTTCACCGAGCCGGAATCCATGGTATCAAGTCCCCCGATGCAGTTTAGCAAAGTGGATTTCCCGGAGCCGCTGCTTCCCAAAATGGCACACATCTGTCCCTGCTTCACCCCTGTGGAAATGCCTTTTAGCACTTGAATATAACTGTCATCCTTCCCGTAGCTTTTCTTTACGTCCTTTACTTCAAGATACATATGAATACCCATTCCTTTCTCCCAACCTGTAATATTTAGGCGGGGCATAAATCCGCACTTGGACAATTAGAGCTTATTCAAGCTGCCCTGATATTTAACATAACAATGTTATGTGAATGTTATTTAAAATGCTGCGCTTCTGCACAGCATATATAAATTGTATCAGTTTTTCCGTTTTGACCGGAAATCAAATCATTTCCATAAATCCTTTTACTATAAAATTCATAATTGCTTTCATCTGCTGTATAGCTGTTTGTTCTTCCTTAACATGCGTCAACAGGTGGATGAATGCATCTATGGTCATGTGTGCCATCCAGTGGATCATGTAGGGATTGAGCTGCCTGCCGTTCTTTTGTTCTGCAAGCCGTCCTACAGACAGTGCAAATTGTTTTTCTGTCATATCCACGATCCGGTCAAGGCTGTCTTCAAAGGCGGTTCCCTGAGATCTGGTCAGCAGCAGAATAAATGCATCATGGTTTTGATACAAATGGTGAATGAGCGTTTCTGCAATGTCATCATGATCTCCGTCCTGATGTTCATAGGCAGCCGGCAGTGAAAGGATCTGTTCTTCCGCCATGAAATGCTCCTGCATCATATTTACAAGTGCCGTCAAGGGAGGCTCTACGATTGCCCGGAACAAATCTTCCTTGTCATCAAAAAAGAAATACAGCGCTCCGGTTGTTACGCCTGCATTGGAACAGATTTTGCGAAGGGAGGCTTTGGCGTAGCCTTTTTCCCAAAACTCTGCCCTGGCGCTGGCAATTAATTTTTCTTTTGTTTCCCGCTCGGTTTTCATTCTGTCACCTTTTTGCAGTATAAGAAATTGTTCAACATAACAATGTTATTTTAAGATGTTTCCGGAAATCTGTCAATAGACATTATATTTGTTCAGTCTTAGCCATCAAACAATGAGGAATTCCGTTGCAAAAAAAAAGGGGCTATGATATAATTAACAACATGGCAATGATAAAAAATTAACAATCGTTGCGGGACAAAATATAATAAAAATAAGTTTTCAATCGAACGGAGGAATGAACAATGGCAAAGAAAGTAGTTTTAGCCGGTGCATGCCGTACTGCAATCGGTACCATGGGCGGCTCACTCAGCACAACACCTGCTGCTGAGCTTGGTGCAATTGTTATCAAGGAGGCTTTAAACAGAGCAGGGGTTGCTCCCGAAGCAGTAGATCAGGTATACATGGGATGCGTTATCCAGGCTGGTCTTGGACAGAACGTAGCACGTCAGGCATCCATCAAAGCAGGATTACCGATTGAAGTACCTGCAGTTACCATGAATGTAGTCTGCGGTTCCGGTCTTAACTGTGTAAACCAGGCAGCGCAGATGATTATGGCAGGGGATGCTGATATCGTTGTAGCAGGCGGTATGGAAAATATGTCCATGGCTCCCTACGCAGTTCCTCAGGGACGTTACGGATACAGAATGAACAATGGTGTTTTGGTAGATACCATGATTAAGGATGCTCTCTGGGATGCATTCAATGATTACCACATGATCACCACAGCAGACAATATCTGCAGAGAATGGGGTCTTACCAGAGAAGAACTGGATGAGTTCGCATTAAAGAGCCAGCAGAAAGCAGAAGCTGCTCAGAAGTCCGGCGCATTTGATGCAGAGATCGTACCGGTTATGGTTAAGAAGAAAAAAGAGACGATTGAATTCAAAGTAGATGAAGGCCCTCGTGCAGGTTCTACTATTGAAGGTCTTGCAAAGCTTCGTCCTATTAATCCCGATGGATTTGTTACAGCAGGAAACGCATCCGGCATCAATGACGGTGCCGCTGCAATCGTAGTTATGAGCGAAGAAAAGGCGAAAGAACTGGGCGTTAAGCCTATGGCAACCTTTGTGGCCGGAGCGCTTGCAGGCGTACGTCCTGAGGTTATGGGTATCGGTCCTGTTGCTGCTACCAAGAAGGTTCTTGCTAAGACAGGCATGAAGATTGAAGACTTTGATATCATAGAGGCAAACGAAGCATTTGCGGCACAGTCCGTAGCAGTTGGCAAGGATCTTGGAATTGATGTTGATAAGCAGCTCAATCCTAACGGCGGCGCTATTGCACTTGGACATCCTGTAGGAGCTTCCGGATGTCGAATCCTTGTAACCCTGCTCCATGAGATGCAGGCAAAGGGAGCTAAGACAGGTCTTGCTACCCTGTGTATCGGCGGCGGCATGGGCTGCTCCACGATCGTTAAAATTGAGGATTAGTAAACATAATATGATAAGCAGGCTTAAATTTTTAGGTCTGCTTATCCGAATGTCTGGGAATAGTTAACAGGCGCCGGAGAGCGGTGCAGAAAAGAGGTTAAAATGGAATTTATCGTATATGAGCAGAAGGGTGCATACGGCATTATCACTATCAGTCGTGAAAAGGCGCTGAATGCATTGAATTCACAGGTCCTTGAGGAACTGGACAAAACACTGGATGAGGTAAATCTTGACGAAGTAAGATGTCTGATCTTAACAGGCGCAGGACAGAAGTCTTTTGTAGCCGGCGCAGATATCGGCGAGATGAGCACACTGACTAAAGCAGAAGGCGAAGCTTTTGGAAAGAAGGGAAATGATGTGTTCCGCAAGCTGGAAACTTTCCCCATTCCCGTTATTGCAGCGATCAACGGCTTTGCATTGGGCGGCGGCTGTGAAATTTCCATGAGCTGTGATATCCGTATCTGTTCCGATAACGCAGTATTCGGACAGCCGGAGGTTGGTCTTGGCATTACTCCCGGCTTTGGCGGTACACAGAGACTGGCACGTCTTGTAGGTGCAGGCATGGCGAAACAGATGATTTACACAGCTAGAAATATCAAGGCTGACGAGGCATACAGGATTGGTCTTGTAAACGCTGTATATACCCAGGAAGAATTGATGCCTGCAGCTGAAAAGATGGCAGCCGGTATTGCAAAGAACGCTCCTATTGCCGTAAGGAACTGCAAGAAGGCAATCAATGAAGGTCTGGATGTTGATATGGATCAGGCAATTGTGATCGAAGAGAAGCTTTTTGGCGATTGCTTTGAGACAGAAGATCAGAAGTATGGCATGGCATTTTTCCTTGACAAAAATAAAGAAAAGGTAAAAGAGCCTTTTAAGAACTGCTAGTTTGCGGCAAAAGGCAAAATTGGCTTATGCCTTCCGCGCAAATTTGATTTTACCACTGCCATAAGGTAATGCCATTTGGCGGTGAAAAATACAAACCAAAAATAATAGGAGGAATGAAAATGAAAGTAGGTATTATTGGTGCTGGTACCATGGGTGCCGGAATCGCACAGGCTTTTGCAATGACAGACGGTTATGAAGTTTGTCTCTGCGATATCAAGATGGAGTTCGCTGAGGGCGGAAAAGCAAGAATTCAGAAGAACATGAACTTTCTGGTAAGCAAGGAGAAAATCACACAGGAAAAAGCAGACGAGATCATGGCTAAGATCACCTGTGGTTTAAAGGATATCTGTACAGACTGCGACCTGATCGTAGAGGTTGCTCCTGAGAACATGAAGATTAAGAAGGATACCTTCAAGGAGCTTATGGATATTGTTAAACCTGACTGCATGTTTGCTTCCAACACTTCTTCTCTTTCCATCACAGAGATTGGTGCCGGCCTTGACAGACCTATGATCGGTATGCATTTCTTCAATCCGGCAGACAGAATGAAGCTGGTAGAAGTAATTGCGGGTGAGAATACACCGGATGATATGGTAGAAAAGATTAAAGCAATTGCAACAGAAATCGGCAAGACACCTGTACAGGTTAAGGAAGCTCCCGGCTTTGTTGTAAACAGAATTCTGATCCCGATGATCAACGAAGCAATCGGTATCTATGCTGATGGTATTGCAAGCGTAGCTGACATTGATGAAGCTATGAAGCTTGGTGCAAGCCATCCCATGGGACCTCTGGCTCTTGGTGATCTGGTTGGTTTGGACATCGTGCTTGCAATCATGGAAGTACTTCAGAGCGAGACAGGCGATCCTAAGTATCGTCCTCATCCCCTTCTTCGCAAGATGGTTCGCGCAGGCAAGCTTGGCAAGAAGACTGGCGTAGGTTTCTA
The DNA here is from genome assembly GCA_947174495.1 of uncultured Lachnospiraceae bacterium. GTDB lineage: Bacteria > Bacillota > Clostridia > Lachnospirales > Lachnospiraceae > Suilimivivens. Next base: position 9,931 of record CAMWJC010000022.1, read on the forward strand.
TGATTATTCAAAGAAATAATCGTTTGTAGTAAATAATATAGCATGACAAATGGAGGAAGTAATATCATGGATTTTATGTTAACCAAACAACATGAAATGGCTAGAACTCTTTTTAAAGAGTTCGCAGAAAAAGAAGTAAAGCCTCTGGCACAGGAAGTCGATGAGACTGAAGTTTTCCCCAGAGGAACTGTTGAAAAGATGGCAAAAGCCGGTTTCCTTGGAATTCCTGTTCCCAAGGAGTACGGCGGACAGGGATGCGATCCTTTAACCTACGCTATGTGTGTTGAGGAGCTTTCCAAGGTTTGCGGTACCACAGGTGTTATCGTTTCTGCACATACATCACTTTGCTGTGACCCGATCATGACATATGGAACCGAAGAACAGAAGCAGAAATACTTAGTACCTCTTGCAAAGGGCGAGAAGCTTGGCGCATTTGGTCTTACCGAGCCTGGTGCAGGTACAGACGCACAGGGACAGCAGACCAAGGCTGTTTTGGATGGAGATGAGTGGGTACTTAACGGCTCCAAGATCTTTATCACAAACGGTAAGGAAGCTGATGTTTATGTTATTTTCGCAGTTACAAGTGTTGTAACAGACGCAAAGGGCAGAAGCAAAAAGATGATCTCCGCATTTATCGTTGAGAAGGGAACACCCGGCTTTACCTTCGGTACAAAGGAAAAGAAAATGGGTATCCGCGGTTCATCTACTTATGAGCTGATCTTTACAGACTGCCGTATCCCGAAAGAGAACCTTTTAGGACAGGAAGGCAAGGGCTTTGGTATCGCTATGCATACTCTTGACGGCGGACGTATCGGTATCGCTGCACAGGCTCTTGGTATTGCAGAAGGTGCTTTGGACAGAACCATCGAATATGTAAAAGAGAGAAAGCAGTTCGGAAGAGCAATCGGCGCATTCCAGAATACACAGTTCCAGATTGCAGATATGGCTACCAAGGTTCAGGCAGCGCAGTTTATGGTTTACCGCGCAGCAATGGCTAAGGCTACCCAGAAGGTTTACTCCGTAGAAGCAGCAATGGCTAAGCTATACGCAGCAGAGGTTGCTATGGAAGTAACAACCAAGGCAGTTCAGCTCCATGGCGGATATGGCTACATCAGAGAGTACGACGTAGAGCGTATGATGAGAGATGCCAAGATCACCGAGATCTACGAAGGAACATCCGAGGTTCAGAGGATGGTCATCTCCGGTGCATTGCTTAAGTGATGAAAAGCCGGTAACAGAAAATTAACAGATAATAAATAAGGAGAGAAATACAATGAAAGTTGTTGTTTGTATTAAACAGGTACCTGATACCAAGGGCGGCGTTAAGTTTAATCCCGATGGTACTCTTGACAGAGGTGCAATGCTTACGATCATGAATCCTGATGATAAAGCAGGTCTTGAAGCAGCCCTTAGATTAAAAGATCAGTATGGAGCAGAAGTTACCGTAGTAACCATGGGTCTTCCCAAAGCAGAAGAAGTTCTGCGTGAGGCTATGGCAATGGGTGCTGACAAGGGAATCCTTGTAACAGACAGAGTACTGGGCGGAGCAGATACATGGGCAACCTCCCAAACACTGGCAGGCGCTATCCGCAATCTGGAATATGACCTGATCATCACAGGACGTCAGGCAATCGACGGTGATACCGCACAGGTTGGGCCTCAGATTTCCGAGCATCTTGGAATTCCGGTAATTTCTTATGCACAGAATATCAAGATCGATGGCGACAGCGTGATTGTTGAGCGTCAGTATGATGACAGATATCATGTATTAAAGGCTAAAATGCCCTGTCTGATCACAGCGCTTGCTGAGTTAAATGAGCCTCGTTATATGACTCCCGGCGGAATTTTCGATGCATACAATGCAGAGATCACAGTATGGGGAAGGGCTAATCTGGTTGATGTAGAAGACTCTAACTTAGGACTTAAGGGTTCACCTACCCAGATCGCAAAGGCTTCCGATAAGGTAAGAAAGGGTGCAGGTGAGAAGGTTACTCTTGACCCCGCTGAATCCGTTGATTACATTATCGATAAGTTAAAAGTAAAACACGTCATCTAATAAAGATATTAATGGAGGTTCAAAATGAATATTCAAGATTATAAGGGCGTATTTGTCTTCGCTCAGCAGGTTGATAATGAGCTTAGCGGAATTGCTTTGGAATTAGTCGGAAAAGGCAAAGACCTCGCTAAGGATTTAGGAACAGAAGTAACAGCAGTACTGGTTGGCTCAGGCGTTGGCGCTTTGGCAGATACGCTTGGGGAATACGGTGCTGACAAGGTTATCGTAGTTGATGACCCTGAATTAAAGGAATACAGAACAGAGCCTTATGCACATGCGCTGTCATCTGTTATTAATGAGTTCAAGCCTGAAATTTTCCTGGTAGGAGCTACTGCAATCGGACGTGATTTAGGTCCCAGAGTATCTGCAAGAATCCATACAGGACTTACAGCAGACTGTACACAGCTTGATATCGGTGATTTCCCGATCAACCCGGTTCCGGGCAAAGAGCAGCTTCATAATCAGCTCCTCATGACCCGTCCGGCTTTCGGCGGAAATACTATCGCAACTATCGCATGTCCGGAGTTCCGTCCTCAGATGGCAACCGTACGTCCCGGTGTTATGCAGAAAGCACCTAAGGAAGCTGGAAGAAAAGCAGAGGTTATTAATTATAATCCCGGCTTTACACCCAATGATAAGTATGTAGAGATCTTAGAGGTTGTTAAGGCTGTTTCAGACGTAGCTGATATTATGGATGCTAAGATTCTGGTATCCGGCGGACGTGGCGTAGGAAGCCCGGAGAACTTTAAGATTCTGGAAGATCTGGCAGAGGTACTTGGCGGTACCGTAAGCTGCTCCCGTGCAGTTGTAGATGCAGGCTGGAAGCCCAAAGATCTGCAGGTAGGACAGACCGGAAAGACTGTACGTCCTAATGTATACTTTGCAATCGGTATCTCCGGTGCAATCCAGCACGTAGCAGGTATGGAAGAAGCTGATATCATCATTGCAATCAATAAGGATGAGACAGCACCTATCTTTGAAGTGGCTGATTACGGAATCGTTGGCGATTTGAACAAGATCGTTCCTGCACTGACAGAGAAGCTGAAAGTTGAATTAGCTGAGAAATAAGAGAAGCGTCAGCATGAATATAAGATGAAATGAAACCGGCAGAGGGAGACTTCTGCCGGTTTTGTGATTATGGGTCGAATAGACCCATAATAAAAGAGGCTTTCGCAATTATGCCGGAAGCCTCGAATATCAGTGAAATTCGCTGCAAAACTTAAAAATCGAATTCACACTCCCACACTCCGTTAATCTCAAGCGGTTGATCTGCTTTTGAACAGCCAACATATTTATGGATGACTAACTTGTAGTTTCCGCTTTCAATTCCTTCCAGGGAGATTTTTATTTCTGTCTGTCCGTTGCTGATCTGAGATAATTCCGTATCTGAGCCTTTTATAACCACATTCCCGGACATATCAGTGATTTGATAGCTGCGGATGCCGAACTCTTCAAGTTCACTATAGGGGGGCTTATCAGGGGTAAGCATCGTTACTGAAACTGTGAGTTCATTTTCATCAACAGTTACATTTACCCCAATTTCTTCTGAAGCCTGCTCATATGTTGTCCCAACTACAGTACCATTCCCCCGGGTAACATCTTTGAAAAAGCCGTTTTTCACTGCTGCTGCGCCGATTATTGAAAAACAAACGAAAACTGACAGGGCAGCAACCATCGGGATTGACTTCTTTAACCAGGATTTTTTAGATTTATTCATTGTATATTCTTCCATATCAATTGCTTTTTTCGAGTTACAGTTTCTGATGATACGTTCTTGCATCTCTTGTGACATCTCTATCTTTTCAAGAGTTTTCTTAAGCTTTTTAAAGTCCATTTCACAGATACTCCTTCCTATATTTTTCTTCGAGAAGTTTCCTGCCTTTTTTCAGTCGCATCTTCACCGCTGACGACGTTTTTTGAATGATGCGCGCAATATCCTCTATACGGTATTCCTCAACATAGTACAGCATAAGGACAAGGCGGAATTTTTCAGGCAAAGACATAAGGGCTTCCAATATTCCATTATCAGATGAGTCGAAAGGAATATCCTCCAGATACTCAAGGCTGATCTGTTGATGCCGCTGTCTGAATCGGAGTATATTACGGCATTCGTTTTTGGCAACTGTAATGAGCCATGCCTTTTCATGTTCAGAGTTTTCAAAAGACGGTGCTTTTTGAAGATATTTGATTATGGTTTCCTGTACAACATCTTCCGCATCTGTATCATTTCCCAGCATAACCAGACACAATCTGAACAACATATTACCGTAGACATGAACTATTGTTTCGGTGCTATCAGTCGGCCGTACTGATGATCTTTCCATACCAATGTCCTCCTTTCACTATATACACGTCTGGAAGTACATTTTGGTCAATTTTTTTTAAAAGTATAGCATAATTTTTGGGAACTGGAGAAGTAAGGATGGCTGTAAATATATGGTGGTCAGTATAGGGGAGGGGATCAGGTGACAGATCTGATGCAATATTTTCGGAAGATATTTCCCAACCGGCAGTTGAGAAATAATGTCTTATCAGTTGGTTGCCAGTAAAAGGCGCTTAGTGTACCATGTAGCCAAGAGAAGCGCTCTTCTAAAATCAAAAACAACATACCCGGAGGTAAAAAGCATGTCGATTGGAAATAATATCAAACAGCTTCGTTTAAACAGAGGTATTACTCAGGAGCAGCTTGCGGAGCAGTTGCATATATCAGGGCAGGCTGTCAGTAAATGGGAAAACAATACTGCAATGCCGGATATCGCCTGCCTGCCCCTGCTCGCGGATTTCTTTGGGGTTACGATTGATGAACTTATGGATTATAAGTTAAATGCACTGACGAATAAAGAACGATTTGTGAAATTCATGATCGGAAACGGAATCTTACAGATGAAAAACTGCACTCTTAAGTCTGGAGTGGAATCATCCTATTATATTGATTCGGAAAAATTTGTCACAAATGCTCAGATTGCAAAGATCGGAGAATACTTTGCGGATTGTATCCGGGAAAACCATATTGAATGTAATGTCATTTTGGGGCTGGCATACCACGGGATATCTTTTTCAGTAGCGGCGGCATATGCATTGTTTCAAAAATATGGTTTGACAGTTAATTATTGCCATGATAGAAAGGTAAAGGACAGCAGAGGACGTTCCCTATGCGGATATACCTTAAAGGACGGCGACAGGGTTGTTATCATGGATGATGTGGTGTCATCCGGTCAGACCATATCTCAAAAAATAGATGAAATCATGAAAATTACCAGGATAGAAGTGGTTGCTGTGGTCGTAATCGCAAACAGGATGGTAAAAGATGATTCATCAGAGAAATTCGGGTCTGTAGTGATTGAAGAGAAGTACGGCACAAAGGTATATTCCATTATAACTGATGCGGATGTACAGAAATATATTTCATGTTGAAATGGAGCATGTATGAGAAAAAAATATGCAAATTTATATGTGAAAATGACTGCAAAAAGTCCGCTTTTGTTTTTAATTCTGATTTTGATAAGTACCATCTTTCTTATTGGGGTTACGTTGACGACGAAGGTTGATGTGATTGAAACATACAAAGCAAAAGTTGAAAACAATCAAATCTGCATTCAGGATGTAAACGATATTACTATGAATGAAGTTTATGTATATGAAAACAGAAATGAAGCGGTATACAAGGTTATAATTGAGCCGGAAATGTTCAGTCAGGAAAGCAATTCTCTTGAAATCTCTGTAAATAAATTAGGATTTATCCTTCAGTCAGATTCTGTAAATATAGACATTCCCATTCGAAAAATTACATTGTTCAGACGTGTTTTTTTACAGGGAGGAAAAAATGAATAAGAAACTTAACTACTTTTCAACGGTAAAGTTTTTATCGAAATACATACTTGCATATAAAAAGAATTATATCATGTTTGCAATCGGTTGGTTATTTGACATTTTATTGAGTATTTTTACACCGATCATGTTCGCCGTTATGATTGATGAAATCGTGTATTATCAAAATGTACCGGTTTTTCTGAAAATCAGTATAGCGCTGGTCATCATGATATTGTTTGCATGTATTGTCCATTTTTTTACGCAGCAGCAATACGCATATCTCCAGATCATGTACGCCTTTGAAATAAAAAACGATCTTTTTAACGCAGTGCAATACGCAAAAGCGGAAGCATTGACGGATATGCAGGCAGGTGATGCCCTGAATACCATACAGTCCCATGCCTTTGAATGTATGGTTTTTGTGATCCGCAATATCATCCACACCTTAAATAACTTTTTTGCCCTTATTCTTTATATCATATACATTTTTGTAATCGGATGGCAGTTTGGGCTTTTGATGCTGGTAGGAATCCCTTTATCGGTATATGCGACAGTAAAGTTCGGTAAAGTTACGCGTAAATGCAATGATGAATATAACGCTGTATACGGCAAATACAGCGGCTGGCTGATGGAAGGGCTGTCCGCGTTACAGGATATCAGATTACTGAATGCACAGGAAGTGACAGAAAAGAAATTTATAGGATTTCAGAAAAACTTGTTCCACAGGGAAAATCAGAATAGCGTGATTAAGCTTTCTTCCCAAAATGTGGTACAGACAATCAATTTTCTGGTGCAAATGTCGGTTTATGCCCTATGTGCATATTACGCCTGTAGGGGAGAAATGACTATTGGCGTATTGACCATTATTTTGAACTTTTTTACAAATATTAAGGGAAAGGTGATCTTTTTCAGCAATTGTTTCATTGAGGCACAGATGAGAATATCCAGGATACAGCGCGTATATGATTTGTTTCATCTCCCAAGCGAAAAAGACTGGAAAGGCAAAGACAGGCTGGATATTACTGACGGGAAAATAGAATTTCATAAAATTACATTTGGGTATAAGGACACACAGGATCTGTTTCAAGAATTTTCAATCAATATAGAAGGAGGCCAGAAGGTTGCGCTTGTAGGGAAAAGCGGCTCTGGTAAAACTACATTGGCATACATGCTGGCGGGCTTTTATAAGCCCAGGGAAGGCAGTATTGCAATTGATGGGAGAGATATTTCGGATTGTTCACTTAAATCCCTCAGACAGAATGTGGGTATCGTACAGCAGGACGTCCTTATATTTGATGGAACCATCAGAAGCAATTTACTGCTTGGCAAAAAGGATGCTTCTGAACAGGAAATCATGGAAGCATATGAAAGGGCAGGACTGGGAGAGTTTATAAGAAGCCTGGACGATGGTATAGATACGGTTATAGGCACAAAGGGAGTCGGGTTGTCTGGGGGACAGAAACAAAGAATAGCAATTGCAAGAATATATTTAAAAAATCCGCAGATCATCGTTTTTGATGAGGCAACATCAGCATTGGATAATGAAACAGAGGCATTAATACATGATTCATGGAAAAATGCGCTGGTAGGCAGAACTGCGATTGTTATTTCACATCGGCTCAGTTCGGTTATGATGTGCGAAAGGACAGCGGTGATCGAGGACGGTGTCCTTCTGGAATACGGCAGCACAAAAGAGATGTTAGAAAACAGTAATGCGTTGAAGACATTATTTGCTATATCATAGGAGGGGAAACGTGCTGAAATTAGTAAAATATAAGCTATATGTTTTAGATAAAATACTGCCCCTGACAAAGGGTGTAAGGCATCTGTTTATCATAAACCTTTTTCTTTCCATAGTGGTAATTATCGCTGGGTTTATCGTACCGTTATTTTACAAAAGATTTATTGAAGAAACGATCATATTGGGAAAAATGGAAACCTTTATGCCTGTTTTGTCAGGCTATTGTCTGGTCCACTTCGGTGTTATCGGAATACAGTATGTCAAGAACCATTTCAATAATAAGATCCGAAACTGTGTGACATTCAGGGCAAAATTAAAAATGTGGCAGGATCTTTTTAAGTGGAGTTTCCCGGAATATGAGTGCGCAAATATCGGGGATACCAAAATGTATATTGAGGATGATGTACAGGTTATATTGAATTTTTCTTCCTATTACACAATTGATTATCTGATTCAGTTTGTTACCATGCTGGTATGCATCGTAATTTTATTTGCAATGGAATGGCGTCTGGCATTATTTGCTATCATTTGCATTCCTCTTACATCGGGAATAGATTCTGTCTTAAGCAAGCGCGAGAAGGCATTGAACAATGAGCAGCGTGAAAATGACAAAGAGATGAATACCTGGTTATATAGCAGTCTGCAAAGCTGGAAAGAAGTAAAGGCATTAAATCTACAGAACAGACAAAGGGTCGCCTTTGTCAGCTACATAAGAAAGTATGCGTTATATTACGCAAAATGGATCAATTATTGGACATTGCGGGCGTTGATCATACCTAAAATAAGAAATGAATTCCTGATGAGATTCGGATTATACTTTTTAGGTGGTCTGCTGGTTATGAATGGCCAGATGTCCATTGGCATTTTGCTAGTTTTTGTCACATATTTTGATATGCTGACAAAGGCTATATTGGAGGTTTCCTCTACCGATGCGGATTTGCAGGGGAAAAAACCATATTTGGACAGGCTGCTGCAAAAATTGGAGGAAGAGTATCCGGTTGAACAGGGAGAAGACTTAAGAATTGAGTCCATAGAGATAGAAAATCTTTCTTTTCATTATCCGGGACAGGAAGCTCTCCTCAAGAATGTGAGTTTGGTTGCCCGTCAGGGGGAACGGATTGCAATTGTGGGAAAAAGCGGGTGCGGCAAAACGACGCTTTTGAAATTACTTGTGGGCCTGCTTAATGCGGACGAAGGAAGAATTCTGTATTCCGGTATAGAAATCAATCGTGTAAAAATATCCGGATTACATAAGAGAATAGGCTTTGTCCTGCAAAACAGCCGTCTTTACAATATGTCCATTAAGGATAATCTGCTTCTGGTTAATCCCGAAGCAACAAAAGAGGACATAAAGGAGGCTTGCAGGAAGGCATGCATCCTGGATTTTATACAGGAGCTTCCAGATGGATTTGATACTGTGATAGGAGAAAACAGTAGTAAACTGTCCGGTGGACAAAAGCAGAGAATTGCGTTGGCAAGAGCCTTTTTAATGGATGTTGATGTCTATATTTTTGATGAGTCGACCAGCGCCATCGATCAATACAGCGAAAAACTGATTAACGATGCAATCGCTAACATGAACAAAGATAAAATTGTAATGATTGTAGCACATAGAGAGTCTTCTATTCAGTTGTGTAACAGGGTAATAAGACTGGGTGAGTAGAGTTTGTGTATTCATAAATAGCTGACCAACCATGAATTCATAAATGAGTACCAGGTTTTGTCCTAATTTACTTGTCAAAATGTGCGATGAGCAATTTCCTTCATCCAGTTTCTGCAATTGTTGGATCTTGAAAAATAGAAGTATCTGGAGGGTGATAGGTGAATACCAAAAAGCAACCAAAAAGAATGCATACCAAAATACATAGTAAAGACGTATAAGATTCAAGTCTACAGGACAGTGTGAGCTTGTAAGAAAACCAAAAGGCGATAATGATGCTCAAAATGAACGTACTAATATCCAAAATAAAAACATTTTTACCAAGGATAGAAGTATAAGTGCAGTAAAAAAGTGGGATCAGAAGTGCGCCCGCTATAATTCCAAAACTTAAAGCGGAAGTGATGCATGAGTATTTTGGGCGGAATTTAAAAATCATTATAAGTGAGTATATCAGCATTGGGAAGAATAACAGCTTCATATGTTCCCAGATGGATTCACTAATTGGCGTAAAAAGCCCGACTGTGTGATTGTTTCCAGTCCAGTCATATAGAAAATGTGCAAGTGTTCCTGTAATCAGAACAAATACCATTCCAATAATTGTATATCGCTTTAAATACTTCATAAAAAATACCTCATGAATTGTATATGTAGCTGTGAAATTAAAGCAGAAAGCAGTTTTATGAGTTTGCTGACAAGGTTCATGATGATTTAAGCAAGTGTCTTTGGCGGGAACTTAAATATTAAATTACCAAAGAAGTTGTAAATATTTGATTGTTATGGAATTATATGGTTTATGCATCACATAGCCAATTGGTTTTCAAAACGAAAATCAGTCGGCTATTTTTATGTCCGGATATTTTGATTTTGCGGAAGTGCAGGCTATGGAAGATATCATAAAAGATAATAATAACACTCAAAAATTTAGAGATATAATACTTTTCCATATTCCTTACAACACTACACAAAGCACCGCACCAGCATTGACAAGATACCCAAAAATGATATAGTTATATAAGCATTATGATATGCAAATTTTGAGGAAAGGAGGAATTATGATTATGAATAAACAAACACTGAAACAGCTTGGGAGGGTTATATATTTCTAATTCTTCCCAAAGAGGAGGATTTTATGAACATAGAAACCGATACAATGCTTGAAGCAGTCAATCAAATAATTAAAAACAATTTTGGCTGCTACGCCGAGGAAATAAGAAAATTTGAGAATGTTACGAATAACTTCGTATATTTCTTTACCGTATTAGGCAAGCATTATATTTTAAAATTATACAGAAGCACGGACTGGCCCGAAAACGGGAAAATCCAATTTGTAAATCAACTTTTATTTCAGAATAGCATTCCCTGTACCGAATTAATTACATATAGCCGAAATGATCAAATATACCCAAACGGTTATCTGATTGAGCGAGAGGTACAAGGAATAGCGGCTGATAAAATATTGTTTGACAGAGAGCAGGAAATTGCGCTTTATGTCAAATTGGCGGAACTGGTTTCTTCCATTCACAATATAAAAATTGAAAATTATGGATATATAGGCAGCGGTATTGCCTGTTATGGAAGCATGATATCTTTCTTTGAGGATGAATTTGACAGGTTAGAAGATGGATTAAAAGAAACGATTTCAGAAACACAGTTAAAGAAAATGAAAGAAAAGTTTCTCATTACAATGCGTGATTTTGAAGATTTACCGTCTGTCCTTTGCCATAGTGATTTGTCAAAGAAAAATATAATTGTGCAGGATAATGGCGAAATATTGCTTATCGACTGGGACGATGCGATTGCGTTCAACTGGATGGCAGATATATCTCGATTGACATTTTGGATGAAACTGAATTATAACGAGCAGGATTGTGAATTGTTCAGAAGTACATTTTTGAAACATTATCGGACTACCTGCCGCAAATCTGAATTTAATACTTATGAAAGTGCGTTTCATATCTATTCCGCTTTAGATTCTCTGCTCTTTTTTAAAAGCATTGGTAATAAAGAAATGCAAAATCGTTTAAAAAGTTATCTCGACGGCTTAGATTTGGGATAGGAGGCAGATGATGACATGAACATTTTGAGAACAAGCTCTGAGGACGAAATGATTTCAGAGTATTTAAAGACGGAATACCATTCTGAGAGATTTTCAGAACACATCAAAAAAGTTATGAGAGAGCTTTTGGTGGACGAGAGCATAATATTATCTGCAGATTTGAATAACACTAATGAAAATATCACAAGAAAAAAGCTGCTCGGAGAATTTCGGGGATACGGCTTAAATCGCGAATTATTTGAGAATTTTCCGAACGAAATTCAATGGAATTTATGCAATTTTGAGAGCTATGATTTAAGCAGCATCAGATACATTGATTATAGTTACTGGAATGAATTATCGAAAGGAACACATTCGCCTTTGATAGCTGCGCAGACGATTCGAAACGGAATTGAAATTTATAATCAAAGCAATGCGGGGTTTGTTAAAGCTGCGGAATATATAAAAGACGGCGGGAAATTTTTAAGACCAATCTTTTTAACATATGATTTTGAACATTTTGTTATCGTCGAGGGGCATTTAAGAATAACAGCTTTTGCATTGGTGCCCGAACATTTTAATAATGTTGAATGTTTTGTTGGAAAATGTAGCAGCGATGATTTGAAAAAATGGATGTAGCAGCAAAGTAATGGAGCTGTGTAACGTGAAAACGTTCACAGCTCCATTTTTCTTACAATAAGCTGGTTCGCAAAGCGTGACAGCGTTTGTTCACATAAGAATGACTTGCGAAGCGAGTCATTCGTTGTCTATTTACAACGCCATGCAAAGACAACTTAATCCCTTTTCCGCTTTAGTAAAAGAAGCAATATGGTCGTTACTGCTGTAGTTAAGAGTACCAGGAAAACTGTTAGGGGGATGATCCAGGATTTTGATTTTGGTACAATACGCGGGGCATCCGCTGATGCGTTCGGCGTTTTTGGAGTCTCAACGACAGGCGCACCGTTTGGGTAGAGCTGGTCTAAATCTGCATTTGGTGCGTTTAGGCAGATCCAGACATTTTTGTACCCGTACCAGTAACTGACCAATCCCCAGCTATTTCCATTTTCATCCACATAAACATTGTCATAAGTGGGCGGGTGATTATCATATTTCAGGGAATCGTATTCCGTGGAACCGGGATATCTCCACAGGAAGATATCCTGTCCCTGATAGTCTTCACTCAGCTCTCCGGATTGTTCGGTAATTTGTGCACTATGTTCTTCGCGGAAGGAAATGCTGTCATAGATAACTTCCATGTAATCCATAGGCACCCAGCCCACAGTATCCTGATAATCGTCATAGATACCCCATAGGATACCCGATTCATCCCGATAGGTAAAATGGATATATGCCTTATGACCGTTCTCCCATACAGCTACCACTTCCGGCAGCTCAGGGCTTTTGTATAGAATAACTTTCCCATCCGGGCCGTTTGCCGTAAAGGATCGTCCCATGTATTCACATTCATCAGCATGGGCTTCATAAAAAGGGTCAAAGGGTTCCCAGATCACATCAGCCTTCACCGGAATAGAAAGCAGCATGTAACAGATCAATGCTGTAAACACATAAAATATTTTTTTCATAAATAACCTCCATTTGACCACACCTGCAAGTTTGTGGTCACACAAACTTGCAAGTGAAAGATTTATCTTTCACTCTTTCCTCTTTATCCGCATGAGGATCGACAAAAGAAAATTCAATCGATTCATGCATAACATTCCAAGCAGCCAGGAACAAATATTGGATATGATGGCTAAACGTATAGGTCGCAATGGCCGATTGTCCTGCCAGCCCGGGGACTTTGCAAAGCGGCAGTAAATAAATGCTTCTGTCAGGATCACCATCAATTCCACAAGAAGCTGTATAGGAGCTGAGAATAAAGGCGGCAGATAGATCCTTCCCAGCCAGCAGATCAGTACGGCAGGCGGATTGGTAAGCAGGTTTACCAGAATCACTAAAAGCAGCATATGACGCTTACGCCACCGGAACAAAAGTGCCACAACTATTTCAATTAACACAGTCAGCATGAAAGAGACTGCAAACATCCTGATCAAATAAATTTCCATCTGCTATGTCCTCCTGAATCCTCCGTATCGGTGCATGACCGTTAATAAAAGGAGAGAAACCACGCTGCCCGCGCATCCCACGAGATTTCCACTGGTTTGAGGAAGCAGCCCGAAGTATCCGGGCAGAAAACCCAAAAACAGGGCAAATGTCAGAAATCCAAAGGCAAACCCCGGCATCTTTGGCAGACAGCATGCCAGCCAATATAGAGTGATTGGCATGGTCATATTAAATAGGAACAGCGCAGCCAGTCCGGCAGGCATCAGGTCGGAAAAGAGATAGCAGCATGCCGCAAGCCCTAGGGAAATGGTAACAGTTCTTTGGAATCCATAGCGTGCAGATGCGAAGCCTCCGGCTATTTTGCCGGCCACAATGCTAAGGACAGCAAGCGCTCCGGCTAAGGCTTCTGATTTCCAGGGAAAGGCCGTTGCCATTCCGAGGTAGGAGCGGAGAATGACCACCGTCATACAGCAGAAGATGGAGACCATGGTTCCTAAAGAAAAAGCATTCTTCTTGTTTTGCTCATCTGAATCTATATCATATTTTTTCAGTATTGTGTGAGTCGGCGGACTTAGCCGCTGGTGCATGCAGGCCCATATGACTATAAGAACTGACAAAATGCCTGTCCCAAGAAGAGCTTCCTTCCACATACCGCCTTTGGCAAGCATAGTACCAAGGTAGAGACCCAAAGCACCCGGAGCTACAAAAATTCCCAATTTTCTACCCTGCCGATTTTCCAACCTGTCCTCCAAAATGGTTCCTACGCCTCCGCCTGCATGGAACAAGGCGTTTCCAATCCCAAGAATAGCCGGATGGGTGAAGGCGCCTGCAAAGGTGATGATAATTCCCAGCATGGCGGACAGAAAAGAAAAGTTAATCTTTGCAAGCCTATCCTTTTCAATCAGGAAATCCAGAATTACCCCCAAGGGCATCTGCAGCGCAAAGGCACAAAAATTATAGATCAATATAAAAAAGTATCCGTCTTCCCGGAGAATAAAGTTTCCAAACATTGCCAGCGCGCATATGCCGTCAACCAGGAAGTGGGAGAAGGAATAAATGATAGTCATGGTTGTTTCCTTCAGGCTTGGTTATGATTTGATGGTTCAGGTGGACTTTCTTTTATCATATAGCAAAATACTGAAAGCGTAAACAATAATGTTCTTTTGGTGCATTGTGAAGTAACAGTTCACTATTTGTATAATTCAATCCACTCAACCCCGAAAATACTTTTTCGTCTGCAGAGGGTGATGGAATCATTTTCGGAAACGGAAGAGGATAGTTCCCCGGAAACAACGAAGGATTGCGATATGCCCTGAACCTCCACCACCAGATGATGCTCATCTACAAAACGTTCAAATCCTAAAACCCTGACAGTTTCGCAGCTTCCCTGATCAAAGGTAGTAACTGCATTGATAGCAGGTGAGGATAGAAGGGAGAGAAACAGAACAGCGCACAGTACAGACAGAAATTTCCCGATATGCTCTTTGCGCTTCCGGATCAGAAGCGTCAACAAATAGCAGCCGGTCAGAATAAGAGCATAAATAACAAAAAATGCAGTATATTCCATATTGAGGGTTTTCCCAAATGTAAACAAAAAAAGCAGATCAATCAGGCAGAGGAAGAAGGGAAAAGAAATTTGATAGGAATCGGTCCTCTCTGATGTCATTTTGGGATAAAGAAAAAGATACATTCCATAGCAGAAATGAGGAATAAAAATACGGCATGCCAGCTTTAGGTTTTGGGGCATAAGAAATGACAGAAGAAAAAGTGCCGCAAGAACAAAGTAGATGATACGGCAGAACTTTTTCTCCCGCATAATAGTTTCTTCATCCCAGTGAGATAAAATGTAATCTTTTTCTTCTTTTACACGTGCTGGCTTTCTTTCGGACAGCCGCTCTGCCAGGCGGGACTTTTTGGCAGGAATTCCCAGAGACTCAAGATAGGACAGTGCAGGGACACTTCCCAGCATATTAAGTTCGAAGACCGCCAGCCTTTTACCTTCATGGGATTTTAATTTTACGGAGGCCTGTATATCCAAAGTAATCTGCGCAATATCACTGTAGTGGAAGGAGCGGGTTCTGCCAATGGCAGGTGTATAAGAAAGCATACAGCCATCGATTACCAGTTTTCGTCTGAAATAGGACAGAATTAGGTAAAAGCTGCAAAAGCACAGGAGGCCGAAGCTGAGTGTAAAAATGGCAGCCATTCCAAGGAGTTCCAAGAAATTAGGTGAAATATATACAGAATAGACTATACTAACAATATAAAGGGGAATGAAAGATACATTACCCAAAATTCCGATGAGAAGAGGAAGCTTTGGTTCCCGAACTACATAGCTGTCCATGTTAAGATCCTTTCTATTAGTGCATCATGCAAGCAAAATCTGTTATCTTTTCCGTCTGCATATATCTCATTGTTAAAAGTGGCTATATGTTTCCACATAGCCACTTGTGAAGTAACTCTATTAGAGTTGCTAACGCTTTTAGCAGTCCACTTTACGGTAGGACTTACTACTAATAGAATACCATACTATTGAGAGTAGTCAACTTTTTTGATGAGATTCCATTGATATAAAATTTTCCTTTCACCGGGCAGCTGACTGACAAGAGCATAAAAGGGAACAGATTCTACAGATACTTCTCCCTAACAAGCTGGGCGATTGTTTCCTGATCCAAAAAGGGAATGATGGGACTGATTGCTTTGATTCCATCCTTCTCCAGCGTATCCTTTGCAAGTCTGGTGAGATAACCTCGATCCAGGAAGGGCGCCAGATCTTCCAGACCTCGCATGCCGTTTCGCTCGTACTCCCTCTGGGCAATGGCCTGTTTGCTCTCCTGTGACAGAAATGGCATAAAATCCTCCACTTCCCCCACTCCTTCTTTCTCATAAATTTTCAGTGCCAGCCTGCCCGCAGCCTCCCGGGCAAGAAAGGGCAGTAAATCACTTATAACTCCATACTCTCCTGCTTCCGCCAGCTTGTCCGCGATCTGCTCCAGCACCTGGCGGCTGACAAAGGGGGCGATGTCATCCAGATTTTCCCGTTCTGTGGAATCAGCGTATTTCAGTGCCAGTTCATCCACCAAATCTTTGCCAATAAAGGGCAGAATATCCTCAATATCATGAAGGCTGGGAAGGGGCTTATCCTGAGTCAGCTTTGCAAATCCTTCGTCCATTTGATCTGGCAGAAGCAGCGGCGCCGCTTCCGCCAGTTCTTCCATGGTCACCGGGTTCGTTTCCATATATTGTTCCAGATCGCCTTTTGCGGCACTGCGCAGCAACCCGGAAGCATCTCCCAAAAGGTCGTCCGTAGTTACATTAAAAATCTGTGCCAGCTCCGGCAGTTTGCTAATATCCGGCATGGTGTTGCCTCTTTCCCAGTTGGAGACGGCCTGGAAGCTGATTCCCAGCTTGTCCGCCAGTTCCATCTGAGTCATATTTTGTTTTTTGCGAAGTTCCGATATTCTCCTGCCGGTTTGGTTCATGTTGAATGTAAATCTTTGATCCATTTTTACCTCCCGCCCGCCCAAGCGGGCATCTTCTATTTAATTGCTTTTGTCTCAGGCCTGTAGCATTATTTAACCACACTCCGTCCAAAATAACTATCAATTTCTTCTTGAATCGGACAAAAATAAGATTTTGTGGAAATTCAAGCAGCAATTGAAACGAACATAATTTCATGCAAGTGCAATTGTAAGCCTTTCTTTTTTCGATGATCTGTGAGAAAATAGGGAAGTACGAGGAAAATGAAAGGAAATTATCTATGGCCAAGAGTAAAGAAATTAAAACCAATGCAATGCGCATACTGGAAAGAGAAAAGATTCCTTTCAAGCATTACACCTATGAGTGTGATGAGTTCGTGGATGGATTGCAGATTGCGGACAAGCTTTCACTTCCTTATGAGAAGGTATACAAAACGCTGGTGACTCAGGGAAGCAGCAAAAATTATTTTGTATTTGTCATTCCGGTAGCGGAGGAGCTTGATCTGAAGAAAGCAGCAAAGAGCGTGGGAGAAAAGTCTGTGTCCATGATCCATGTGAAGGATATCAATGGGATCACGGGATATATCCGCGGTGGGTGTACAGCTATTGGGATGAAAAAGCAGTATGTGACCAGATTGGATCAGTCTGCCAAAGGGAAGGAAGCCATCATTATAAGCGGCGGGCGGATTGGTTCCCAGATCGAACTTGCACCGGAGGATTTTCTTCTGGCGTGCAGGGGAGAATATGGAGATATTATAGTGTCATAGGTTTATCTTTGCGGACAAAGAGACAAGATAATGGGTATATTTAATAGAATATTAGTATGACTATAGGAGTCAAAAGGTATGAATAGTATGTCACAAATCAATATGCAGAAGAAACAGGAACGGAAAAGGGAAAAACTGGAACGCAAGAAAGAAAAGCTCAGGAGAAAGCGATGGAAACGGATCAATTCCCGAATTGAGCGTGGAATTGTATTTTTGGCAGCGATAGTATTTGGTGTCAGTGTATTGTTGGAGATTGATGAGGCGAGGAAGGGGAATCACCATGAGTGAAAAAAGTATTCTGGATTATGAAACCGTAGAATTGGATGATAATGACAATAGTGTCGTAATTGTTGACCAGACAAGGCTCCCGGGAAAGACGGAGCTTATTAAGCTTCATACGGCGCAGGAAATATGGGATGCGATTTATCTGCTGAAGGTGCGCGGTGCACCGGCAATCGGCGTGGCGGCGGCTTTCGGTATTTATGTGCTGGCCAAAGAAATTGCGGGAAAAATCGACAGCGACAACGAGCTTGACCGCTTTTATGAAGAGTTCCAAAAGCAAAAGGATTATTTAAATTCTGCCCGTCCTACAGCGGTCAATCTTTCATGGGCGCTGAACCGGATGGAACAGGTATGTCTCCGTGTGGGAAAGGAAACAAACAGTATCCCGGCAGTGCTCAGAGCGCTCCATGATGAGGCAGTGGAGATGAAAGAAGAGGACATCCGGGTGTGCCGTTCAATTGGGGAATATGGTCTTAGCCTGCTGAAGCCGGGGGACGGGATTCTTACCCATTGTAATGCGGGGCAGCTTGCCACCTGCAAATATGGAACCGCGACAGCTCCTATTTATCTGGGACATGAGAAAGGGTATGGGTTCCATGTGTTTGCGGATGAGACAAGACCGCTTTTACAGGGAGCCAGACTGACGGCCTATGAGCTGCAGTCAGCAGGGATTGATGTGACATTGATCTGCGACAATATGTCCGCAATGGTGATGAAGAATGGCTGGGTGAATGCCGTGTTTGTAGGTTGTGACCGGGTCGCGGCAAACGGGGATGCTGCGAATAAGATCGGAACTTCAGTGGTAGCGACAGTGGCAAAGCATTACGGGATTCCTTTTTATGTGTGCGCTCCAACCTCCACGATCGATTTGCATACGCCAACCGGCAAAAAGATTAAAATTGAGCAGCGTCCGGCGGCGGAAGTGACGCAGATGTGGTATAAAGAGCGCATGGCGCCGGAAGGTGTGAAGGTGTTCAATCCTGCCTTTGACGTGACGGATCACGATCTGATCACTGCAATCATAACGGAGCATGGCATTGCAAGGGCGCCATATGAAAAATCTCTTGCGGACTTATGTCAAAAGAAATGGAATTAAAATAATGAAAAAGAATATGAGGGAAAATAAGATTACGGAGGGCGTGATCTGGAAACAGTTGCTTTTCTTCTTTTTCCCCTTACTTTTAGGTACATTTTTTCAGCAGCTTTACAACACGGTTGATGCTGTGATCGTAGGGCGTTTCGTGGGAAGGGAAGCATTAGCGGCAGTAGGCGGAGCTGCTGCGATGATTGTCAATCTGTTTGTGGGATTTTTTACGGGAGTATCAACAGGGGCGACTGTGACGATTTCCCAGTTTTACGGCGGAGGCGGCAAAAAACAGGTCAGGGAAGCCATTCATACGGCGATTGCCGTATCAATTGCGGCAGGGGCGGTTATTATGGCAATCGGGTTGATCTGGGCACCGGCAGCACTTGAATGGATGAACACACCGATAGAAACCATGGCAGATTCTGTAATTTATATTAGGATTTATTTTTGCGGAATGATCGGAAATCTGATTTACAATATGGGTGCAGGAATTTTGCGGGCTATGGGAGATTCCAGGAGACCGTTGTACTTTTTGATTGCCAGCTGTTTGGTAAATATCGTGCTTGATATCTTCTTTGTAATTGTCTTAGGGTTAGGAGTGCTGGGAGTAGGGCTTGCAACGATTTTGTCACAGCTTTTCAGTGCGGTATTGGTATGTGTTTCATTAGGACGGCTTGAAGAGGATATGCGGCTTCGGCTTCGGGAAATCCGTTTTCACGGCTGGGTGGTCAAGAGAATCATCTCCATTGGTCTTCCGGCAGGGGCGCAGACCCTGACCTATTCCCTGTCCAATATGATCGTGCAGGCGGATGTGAATTATTTTGGAACGGCTACGGTGGCAGCCTGGACTGCTTATAGCAAGATTGATTCCGTTTTCTGGATGGTGATCAGCTCTTTTGGGATTGCAGTGACCACCTTTGTGGGTCAAAATTATGGAGCCGGACTCT
Source organism: uncultured Lachnospiraceae bacterium (assembly GCA_947174495.1). GTDB lineage: Bacteria > Bacillota > Clostridia > Lachnospirales > Lachnospiraceae > Suilimivivens. The sequence goes on from CAMWJC010000022.1 coordinate 29,859, forward strand.
ACAAGCGGGTACGCAGCGGGGTACATCAGTGTCTGTTTATGACAGTGATCGCAGCGCTTGCTATCAGCGGGGTATTGCTTCCGGCGGGAAAATTTCTTTTGGGCTTGTTTACAAAGGACCAGGAAGTGATTGTGATCGGAATAGATATGATGAGGTTTTTAGTTCCTTTTTATATTACATATGTGTGCGTTGAGATTTTTTCGGGCGCTTTGCGGGGAATGGGAGATGCCTTGATTCCCATGTTGCTTAGTTTTGGCGGGATATGTGTGCTTCGGAGTGGATGGCTCCTGGCGGCGGTGCCTGTATGGAACAATATGAAAACGGTGATGTTCAGTTATCCCCTTACATGGATCGTGACATCAGTTTTGTTTGTCATTTATTATCGTATTTATGTTCGGCGCCATAAGATTGCGTAAAAGGGAAAAAAGGAAGATAGGAGAGAACAGTATGTCAGGAAAATCAAAGCAAAAGAAGCAGGAGACGCAGTCTTTTATATCGGAAAAGAAGGCGAAGAAAGCTATTTTGGACATTGGACAGCGGATGTATGTGAGGAATTTTGTTGCGGCAAATGACGGCAACATTTCTATCCGAACAGGTGAAAATGAAGTCTGGGCTACGCCTACGGGAGTTTCCAAAGGCTTTATGAAAAAAAAGATGCTTGTGAAGGTGGACTTGGATGGAAAGGTGCTGGAAGGAACCTGTAAGCCATCTTCGGAACTAAAGATGCATCTTCGGGCCTATAAGGAAAACCCTGATATCCGGTCAGTCTGCCATGCGCATCCGCCAATCTGTACTTGCTTTGCCATCGCAGGGATTCCGCTGGATACGCCTGTACTGGCGGAAGCAGTGATCACACTGGGTAACGTACCGGTGGTGCCGTATGCGGAACTTGGCTCGAAAGAAGTGCCGGAGGTGATTGCTCCTTATTGCCATACCCACAATGGGGTACTTCTGGCAAATCACGGCGCAGTAACCTGGGCGGAGGATGCTTACAGTGCCTATTACCGCCTGGAATCCATGGAGTATTATGCCAATATTCTGATGCTGACCGAAAAAGTTATCGGAAAGCAAAACAAATTGACAAAGCAGCAGGTGGAAAGTCTTCTGGCTATGCGTGAAAAGTTTGGGATCACCAGAGGAGGCGTTCCCCAAATTCCGGATGAGGTGGAGCAATGATAGAGATTTGCAACATTACCAAAAGGTTCGGAAACTTTACCTGCTTGGATCATGTGAACCTGACCATCCCTGATGTGAGTATATATGGACTGGTGGGGGAAAACGGTGCGGGAAAGAGTACCCTTCTTCGATTGATTTCTGGTGTTTACCGCCCGGATGAGGGTGAAATCAAAATAGACGGAAAAGAGACTTCTCGTGTAGCAGCAAAGAAGGAAGTTTTTTATATGCCGGATCGTCAGCATTATGAGAGAAATGACACACCGCTGAGCATCGGAAGGTTTTATAGAAATTTTTATCCGGAATTCGCAATGGAAGAGTACCGCTATCTTCTGGAAAACTTCAGCCTTGATGAAAATGCGCTTGTGGACTCTTTTTCCAAAGGAATGAAAAAGCAAATGTTCATTGCTGCGGCAATTTGTGCCAATACGAAATACCTTTTGTGCGATGAGGTATTTGACGGATTAGATCCCCAGATACGAAAGACGGTCAATAAACTTTTGAAAAGTGCTGCGAACGGACGGAAGATGACAATTCTTATTGTTTCCCATTATATGGAAGAACTGGATAAGATCTGTACGGAAAAAGGATTTCTCCATCGGGGCAGGATTCTGGCGCAGGAGGAATGGAACCGTCTGCTTGTGGAGGAGGCATAAGATGGAGGGGTGGAAGAGATTTAGCGGTCTTTTAAAAGAGGACTTAAAAAGCAAACTCGGTATGATTGTGGCAGTCTGGTATGTGCTTGGAATGTTCTGCCTGCTGTTTTCCATGAAAATGACCGTACCAACGGGGGAGATGCGAAGTCTTTATGTGGGGGCAGGGAATACCTCCTTTTTTGCGGCAACAATTATTATCGGCGTTATCATGGGGGCAGGAACATTCCGCTTTTTGTATTCGGAATCCAAAATAGATTTATATTTTGGACTGCCTTTTACAAGAAAGCAGCTATTTGCAGCAGGGCTGATAAACAATTTCCTTATTTTTACAGTCCCGATGGTTCTTTGCAGGCTTCTCTTTTTCAGTATTTCTCTTTCTATGGGTTACAGTGAATATGAGAGCAGTGCCGTTTCCGTATGGGCGGGCTGTGTTGTGCTTGTGTTGGGATTTTTGTTTGTGATGAATCTTTCCATGCTGGCTTTTTTGTTGGCTCAGAATACCGGTTACCGGATCGGGCTTTTGGTTTTGTTCCTGTTTGGACCGGGCACTGGTATCATGCTCTGGGAGAAAATGTTGAAAGCGCTGGTTCCTTCTTTTTACAGGTCGGAATTGCTGGAAATGCTAAAGGGGTATTTGTCTCCCCTTGCACTGTTTGGAAATGCGGCGGGAATCCATGAGTATGCAGATGGGGCATACTGGACGATGGAAAGCCATCTGCCTTATCTTCTTTATCTGGCTGTGGCAGCAGTGATTCTTTCCTTAATAAATCTTGGAGTTTTTGCTATCCGCCCGGCGGAGCGAAGGAGCGGCATGTTTACCTTCCGCTTTGCTGAATATCTGGTGAGATATAGCTGTATGGCGCTTGCCATCTTATGGTTTGTAAGCGGGTTGCAGGTGTTTTCTTCAGGCGGAAATTCCGCAGTGATTATGGCCATAGGAGTGCTGATCGGGGTGCCGGCGGTTCATGGACTATTAAATATGATAATTGCGTTTGACGCCAGAAAATTTCTGACCGGAAGATGGCATCTATTGGCGGAGCTTTTGGTGATGGCGGTTTTGCTTGGCGGATTTAGCCTGTGGGGAAAAAGAGGCGGAGAAATACCTCCCAAGGAGAATGTGAAATCGGCAGCAGTTGTTCTGACAGCGCTTAGGAGCGGTGATGACAGTGACCAGATTTTGAGGAATATGCAGCTTACCGGAGAGGAACTTTTCGATGCCTATGATTGGCTTTGGACAGTTTCCGGGGAGAAAGCGGGAAGAGAAACTACCTATGAAGTCTTGGCGAAGTATGAGCTGCAGAATGGCAAAACGAAGTATTTCAAGTATCAGATTCCCTGGTATGCCCTGGATGAGTTTGAAAAGATTTATAATCAGAAAAGCTTTAAAGAGGGGACTTACGAAGCTCTTCGGATGGATTCGCTTAAGTATGCCGAGGTGCAATGGACGAATGGACTGGAAAGCTATACGCTGGATTTGGATGAAGAGGAGCGTCAGAAGTTTTTAGAAATCTACCAACAAGATCTGGAGAAACTTACCTTTGAGAAAATCTGTCAGCAAACACCCATTGGAAAGATTACCTTTGCTTCCACCAAGAATCAGGGAGATGTATCGGGTTATATATATCCGGGGTTTCATAAAGTGTTGACATATATGTCACAATTGGGAATTGATGCCGACAAGAAAGTCAGTGATTATGAATTGACGAAAATCGTTGTAGACAACTATATGTTTACAGATGGATTGCTTTATGATGTGCGATATTTGGAATCCGAAAAGATTATAACGGATCCTGGAAACATGACAGATATGTCACAAACTCTTTTTGTGGAGGATTTTTGTGTGGATTCTCTTTTACATGCGATGAACCCTGATACGGAGTTTACAGTATATTACAGGGATTCGGCGGGAAGAACAGTGAATAGTGTTAAATGCCTGGCACCGGCAAAGTAAATTGTGTCATAGACAAAGTGCCGACAGCTTTTTGGCTGCCGGCACTTTCTTGTAATCTGATTTGCAATGTATATTCACATTTGTGTATTTACATTTGTGCATTCATATCTGTGGTATTACACTTTTAATTTTGCAGTTTCTTCTTCTATCACCTTTTTATCAATTCGCTGAAATAGAATTTCTATTTCAGGAAGCTGATATCCGGAAGGAACAGACTGATGTTCCCACTGATTGGTGATGTTCAGCCATCCGCAGATTTTTTTCGAGGAAAAAGGCAGGAACGGATAGAGGAGGACAGCTAAATTAGCGATGATCTGGACACATTGATAAAGAGCGTCTTTACAGTCATGCTCGTCAGTACTCCGGGTAATCCATGGCTGTCTGGTATCAAAAAATTTGTTTGCAGAGCGTATGAAGTTAAATAGCTCCTGCAGGGCATCTTTGAAAGCGCCTTTTTCGATCAGGCGTCCTATTGCCGGGTATAATGCTCCGATTTTGGCATTTAGTTCCGTATTCGGTGAGCCCTCCGGAATGATGCCGTCCCAATATTTGTTGATAAAGGATAAAGAACGGTTGATGAAATTTCCATAGGCGCCCAATAATTCGCCGTTGTGGCTGTATACATAGTCGCGCCATGAGAAATCGGAATCCTTCTTTTCCGGACCGTTTGCCAGGAAATAGTAGCGGATAGAGTCCGGTTCATAGTTCAGCAGCAGATCCTTTACCCAGATAGCATAGTTCTGACTGGTGGATATTTTCCGACCTTCCAGAGTCAGATATTCGCTGGAAACGATTTGATCCGGTAAATGCCAGGAGGCGTCATTTCCGATTAAGAGCGCGGGCAGGATGATGGTGTGGAAGGGAATGTTGTCTTTTCCATGAACATAATAATGTTTGGAGTCTGGGCCCCAAAGGCTGGCAAAGTCACCATAGCTGTTATCGGCAGCAATCTTGCTTGCGGACAAGTAACCTAACACATTCTCAGCCCAGATATAAATGGTTTTATTTTCATAGCCTTCCTTCGGCACAGGGATGCCCCAGTCCAGATCCCTCGTCAGGGCACGGTCTCTCAATCCCTCATGGATATACTTTTGGGTAAAGGCTATGGCATTTTTTCTCCATGACGGGTGGGTGTCAACAAGTTCTGTCAGCTGTTTTTCCAGAGCGGAAATCGCAATATACAGGTGCTTGGAAGTACGGAAGCTGATTGGCCTGCCGCATATAGCGCATAGCGGTTCCAGCAGGTTTTCCGGCTCCAGTACGGTTCCGCAGGTATCACACTGATCACCCCGGGCCTCATCCCCGCATTTGGGGCATTTCCCGATTACGAAGCGGTCTGCAAGGAATGTGCCGCACTCTTCACAATATGCCTGTGGAACCTCCTTTTCATAAACATAAGGGCTCTCATAAAGCTTTTTGTGAAATTGTGTCACAAATTCTTTGTGCTCGGGAGAGGAGGTTTTGGTGTATACATCGTAACTGAATCCTAATTTCTGAAAGCATTCTTTAAATTCTTCGTGGTAATAATCGCTGATTTCCAAGGGCGGTTTTCCTTCCTTTTTGGCACGGATCGCAACCGGCGTTCCATGACAGTCGCTGCCGGAGACAAAATACACACGGTCACCGACCGCCCTGTGATATCTGGCTAATACATCGCCCGGGAGTAATCCCGCAATATGGCCTATGTGCAAAGAACCGTTGGCGTATACCCAGGCATTTCCAATTAAAACATTTCTCATTGTAGTTCTCCTTTTAGTCAGTAAATTTAGATGTGATCACAAACGTATCCGTAAAATGTTTTGATTCCGTTTAGTACGGGGATATCAATTTGGTCATTAAAAAAGCCCTCCTCTCTGAAAATTTCTTTTCAGGGACGAGAGCCTTATGCTTCGTGTTACCACCCTAAATTCACTTAGACCTCACGGTATAAGCCTTATCAACTACGGATGAGAAATGATTCATCGATAGTCTATCACTGTAACGGGTGCACCCGTCGTAGCCTTGGCAGGTTTGCTTCGGTACGCAGCTCCGGGACCATTTTCGACAGTTCCTTCCGTGCCTGCTCTCACCTACGCAGGCTCTCTGTGACGTATCTAACCGTTTACTCTTCCCTTCATTGCCTTTCGCAGTATTATAGCATGGTTTTTCTGTATCTGCAACATGTTCCACTGCTTTGAAATTATAACAACGAATGCATGATACCAGCTTTTAGGGAAACTTATATTATTTGCTTGACAAACAATGTCTACAGATGTAAACTCGAATTGTCTACAAAAGTAAACAGTGATTATGTTTATCAGATAAAAGCAGAAACAGGAGGCTTATTATGGAGAAGAAAAATGCGGTATCCGATGCGGAACTTGAAATATTGGAAGTGCTGTGGGAAGCGGAGGAAGCTCTAAGCGCAAATGAGATTCGCACCAGGCTGAATGAGAGGAAGGACTGGGAGCGGACTACGGTGCTTACCCTGATCCGAAGGCTGCTGGATAAGGGAATACTTTTACAGGAAAAGAAGGGAGTCTATTATTATTGTCCGGTGCTTAAACGGGAGGAGTATATCCGGCAGGAGACCAGAAGCTTTGTGGACAAATTTTTCAGTGGAAGTTCCAGAAATCTGGCGGCAGCGTTGGTATCCGATGAACAGTTGACCAAAGAGGAAATTAATGAACTTCGGGATTTCTTTAACAGAAATATATAAGCAGGAGGCAGCGAAAATGGGAAATCAGATTTTTTTGACCATAGTATCACTTTCTTTATCCGGAGCACTGATTGGAATTCTGATTCTGTGCCTTCGGCCTCTGACCAGAAGACTTTTTTCAAAGAGATGGAATTATTATATCTGGCTGGTGATGGCAGCACGGCTTTTGATTCCTGTCAGTCTGGGGATTAACTTAATGGGAAGTCTGTTTGCGGCAGGAAATGAATGGAACAGTGCCAGAACAGAAAATGCTATTAGGACAGAAAGCGCCATCAGGACAGAAAATGTCATCGGAGAAGAAACTGACCAGGTGACAGCAGATCAGCAAATGAAATATGGAAGCTCTGTTATTACTGGCAGGGAACAGATTAAGATTTCTTCAGAGAAGATTTCTTCAGAAAAGAGTGTCCGGTTTCCTTTGAACGGGCAGACGATATTCTCGTATCTTTGGCTTGTCTGGCTCTTTGGGGCTGTTTTATCAGCCTGCATAAAAGGAAATGATTACAGGAATTTTGCAGCCTATGTGAAAACAGGTCAAAAGGAGATTACGGAAGGGAAAGTCCGGCAGACTGTGGATGAGTTATCCGGCAGGCTGGGCATAAAAAGGGTACTCAAAGTGTATGAAAGCCCAATAGTTTCTGGGCCTATTTTGATCGGACTTTTACGCCCCTGTATCATTCTTCCAGAAGGAAGCTTGGAGCAGGAGGAGCTTTCACTGATTCTTCACCATGAGCTGATCCATTATAAGAAAAAGGATTTGTGGTATAAATGGTTATATCAGGCAGTGCTCTGTATTCATTGGTTTAACCCGTTGCTTTATCTGATCGAACGGAAATTAAGCATGGATTGTGAGCTTGCTTGTGATGAAGCGGTTATGGAAATCCTTACCATGGAAGGTCGGAAGGCATATGGAAATGTGCTGCTGGATGCGGCAGAGCAGAAGTTGAAATTTAAGAAAAGTGTTCTTGCGACCACTCTCCTTGAGGATAAGGGTACTCTGAAGGAACGGCTGAACGCAATTCTCCATTATAAAAAAACAAAGGGGATTCTGGTAGTATTTTCAGTATGCTTTCTTGGCGTGATCGTGATACTTGCCGGATTTGCGGGCGCTAAAAACAGCAAATCGCACAATGCTCATTCTGCAGCAGGAATGTTTATGGCAGGAGATTATATTTCCGCTTGGGATCGTGCATCGTCTGACTATATATCTTTATGGGACACCATTGGTGAAACTGTCGGAACGGTATGGGATAGCCTGGGACAGATGTGGGGAGATTTGGGTGAAGCGCTTTCAGATGCGATGACCATTACGGGAAAACGTTATGAAATGGTCATATCGGATTTTAACATTCATGGAGAAGCATGGAAGGTATATGAGGATGATAAGGCGATTGCAGGCGAGGATATCAATGACAGGTGGCAGGCATACGACTATATGGGAAATGGCAACGGCATGAATGTGGATTGCAAGGAACTGATATTGAACGGTTCTGACACTTATGAGATCCTCTATGCAAAAGAGGCGTTTACTCAGACACTGGATTTTGAGGCTGAGCTTGCGGCAGGCAAAATGAAGCTGGTCCATGTAGGAGCGGATGGAAACGTCACGCTGCTTGCAGAACTGGAAGCGGGAGATTCTTTTAATGCCAGTGTCAGCATACCGCTGACAGAAGGAAGAAACGCGGTAAAGATCGTGGGGCAGGGAGCCCAAATCAGAAATTTGCACTTCAAGTTTCATGATCAGAACAATAAGTATGTGATGAAGCTTTTTGCATCAGATGTTGATGAAGCGGCAGAGCAGATCTGCGATGAATTCAGACAGGGAAATGTAAATATTGAAAACTTTATAGAGGTATTGCCCTACCTGAAACAGGATGAGTTAAACGAATGTGCGAAAAATCTTTTTGACAGCGGCGCAGACCTGACCATGGATCAGATTACTGATCTGGTGGTATATGGAGATGACCAGATAGGAAAATATCTGGCAGATGCGGTGGAAAAGGGTACTATGAGAGCGCTTACCGGTGATGAGATTATGGAGCTGGTTTATTATATCAGTTCTGCTGACGTTTTAAGGCTGGTGGAGTGTATGAAGGAAACGATGGATTTTGATACACTGCGGGAACTCTTGTTTTATTTAGATGCGAAAGATGGGGAAAGTTGTCTGAATATTTACCTGGAGCAAGGGAATGAACTTTCTTATGAGGAGTTTTCAGAGATTTCTTGCTATCTGGACAAAGATGTAGTTAAGCGGTTGTATGAAAAAAGGAAATAATGTAGCGTTTGACAGATTAAGCAAAACTTAATGGAAGTGTGCGTGTGTATGTGGTAAAATAATTGCATTAAACAATTGGGAATTTGAGGATATATATATATATGAATAGTGAAAATACAAATTGGGGACAAAGTGTAACAGGTGTCGTCATTAGAGACGGAAAGGTACTACTCGCGAGACATACATACGGAAGTGGGAAAAATATGCTTATTGTGCCGGGAGGCTATGTTAATGTTGGTGAAACACCGCAGGAAGCATTAAAGCGTGAATTTATGGAAGAAACTAAGGTTGAAGTTGAAGCAATAGATATTATTGGTATCAGATTCAATATGCACGATTGGTACATCGCATTCAAGGCCGAATATATTTCTGGTGAGGCTACAAGTGATAATGATGAAAATAGTGAGGTGTTATGGCTGGATATTGAGGAGGCTTTATCAAGAGATGATGTTCCGGAGCTTACAAAAAAATTAATTGAAAGTGCAGTTTCGGGAAAAACCGGATTAAGCTATAAAGAATACGAGGGAAATAAAAAGCATGCACCGTATTCTTTATATTGTGTGTAATTCGCAAAGTATGGAAATTGCCAGCACCGCATAGAAAGAATGCGGTATCAGAAATCAGAGCAGAGTGAAGCGGAGGGAGAAAATACCGTATGAGGATAAGACCGTATATAGAGAGCAGAGATTATGAATATATAGAGAAGTGGGTTGATGATGAAAGAATTCATGCCCTATGGTGTGCCAATCTTATTCCATATCCTGTTACAAAAGAAAATCTTCATGCTTTCTTAGAGAAAAATGCGATAGAATGGACAGACAGTGCATATGTAGCAACAGAAACCGATGGAAAAATCATCGGTTTTTTCTGCTATTCTATCAATGTTGATGACAATACGGGATTTCTTAAATTTGTTATAGTTGACCGCAATAAACGGGGAACAGGATACGGCAAAGAAATGCTGAAATTGGCTTTACAGTATGCTTTTGAAATAACGGGAGTGAAATTAGTCCAGTTAAATGTGTTTAATGAAAATATTGCGGCAAAGCACTGTTATGAAAAAGTTGGTTTTGTTGAGGAAAGTATAATAAAGAGTGTATTCCCATATAAAAATGAATTATGGAGCAGATGTCATATGGTAATCACACTATAATATGAATTTATCAATGAAGGGAGAAAAGCCGTTGTTTATGAAAAGTTGGATAAGAAAGAAAATATTATTTGGAATAGCCGTTTTTGCCTTGATAAACAGCGGATGCTCCAGTACAGCCAATGATTTGGATAAAATGCAGGAAACAATAAATTATGCGGATATACAAAGTGCATTATCTGATGTTCCAATAAATATTAATTCATTAGAAGAAACAAATGTAACAGAACAAAATGAGGAAGAGCTAAATAAGGTAGAGTCTGTATCAGTAACCCAGATAGTTGCGGATTTCCTGCAAATGAGTTCAGAAGAGTTCCCCAAAAAATATGACAGAAATGAACTATATAAGAGAAACATACTGTATTGCGATATGGAGGCATGGAAGTATCAGGGGAATCAATTGGATGCATTTCAGGATGAGGAAGATTTTTATGATGTAGTAGATATTAGTGCCATACGGTTCAGAAACATATCTCAGGAAATGAATATTTTTGATGATAATGATGGGAAAGAGATTGATTCGAAATATGTGGACATTAAAGTGATGGGGGATTTTGCTGTGTCAATATATAATCCGGAAGGAAGTCATCAAGGGAAGAGCGATGGATTGGAGATGGCGGAAATATCATTTATCAAGGTGGAATTAGAAGAGGGAACAGCGCCGGAGGCATTGTATTACGATCTTGAAAGTGGTTATTATCGTGTGAGAGAAGAAATACAGAAAGAGCTATGGATTCCATCGCCAGATGGTTCAAAATCGGCGTGTGTTTCTAATGGAAGTCTTTCAAAGCATCCATCACAGATTGTTATTCGATATGAAGAAGAGATTCCGGATCGTGTTTTCCGGGAAACATGGGAATGTGGAATTGTGGGCTGGATAGATGAAGAGCATCTGGTTTGTTATTTAAATGACTGGAGCCCCATGTTGATTCATTTGGAAAACGATCAGGTAGAGATAATAAGGAATAAAGACGATGATTTTGATGCATATGGTGCAAAATACAGGCTTGAGGGCAATCACCTCATTTGTGAATGCTTAGGGGAAGAAATTTACCGGTGGAATATTGTTAATGAAAATAATGATATTTTATTTGTAAAAGATGAAATAATTAAGTAGGTTAATATATGGATATTAAATATATCGTAATGGAAGCTTTGAGTCTGGAATCTATGTATATGAAAAAATAAATTTTACTATTATATTGGAATAGGCGACAGGGAAGGGGCAAAATGATTTATGGTGAAATAGTGTTTGGTATAGCTGATGAAAAACATTTGGATGTCGATTTGGGGCCGGAGATGATGCCTACTAAGATTATTAATAAAGGCGATGCGGTAGTATTAGGAAGAAAGGCACCTAAAAACATGTGGAATTATAAAATTTCATATGACAATGAAAAGGAATATTTAGAAAGTCTGGACAAAATGGTAAACCTATTATCTGGTAAGGCAGAATATATTAATGAATTAACCAGAACATATGAAGAGGTAAGTATTAAAATATTTATGCGCTCAGAATTTGCAGAGATGGGTTACTCAATTCCAAGTCATATATTAAAAAAGTTGTCATTGCTTGATTGTACACTTGATTTTTATATTCTTTCATTTGGAATGGTAATAGATGCTTGATCCAAACGAATACTTTTTTCATGTCTAATGTAGCAAACTTTCATACAACATAAGCCTTCCGGTTTTGGAGGGCTTTTTTTTGTAACGCTTGAAAAAGGCTTATTTAGATTTAAGAATAGATGCTCATAATACTGTTCATTCTTAACCCCATTAACCGTTGTAAAATAGAATTTGTTTTTACTGCCGATTCCTCCTTGCGGCGTTGAATGTTATACCATGTATCATGGTGGTTGTAAGGGGTAAAGGCTGGCTGATGATAAGTACGTTCGCAAAGTGTATGGTTTTTATGAACTATCAACCGGAGGAATTGACAAAAATCCTTGCGCAACGTATAATAACATTGATATATATCTTAGTTATTAAAAGGAGGACTTTATGCCGCCAAAAGTTAAGATACCCAGAGAAGCTATTATTGATAAAGCATTTGAGTTGACAAAAGTATATGGTTTTGAAAAAGTAACCGCGCGTTTGCTTGCCAGTGAATTAAAATGTTCTACTCAACCAGTGTTTCATGCTTTTCGCAATATGGAAGAACTAAAGGAAGAAGTTTACAAAAAAACGCAAAAACTATTTGAAGAAACCATGCTGCAACAGCCTTCTGATACAGAAACCCCCTATTTTTTAAGCATGGGACTAAAGTATGTGGAACTGGCTCAAAATGAAAAAAATCTGTTTCATCTTCTATGTATGTCAGATAGTGGAACAAGACTTGAAAGCCTTTACGATTTGGCTAAGCACGTTCCTGTTCCGATTGAACCGGAAGTGTTTGTGAAAACATGGATATTTGCACATGGTATAGCAACGATTGTTTCTACGAATACAACAAACATTGCACCCGAAGAAATACGGCAGTTACTTATAGAAGCATGTGCCAGTTTTAAATTATATCACGATGAAAACAAGGAAGGTTCGGCAAATGACAAGGTATGATAGAAATTATGTGTATACAGAACGTGCGCATTTTATGTGTCCTAATATGCACT
>CAMWJC010000023.1 GCA_947174495.1 uncultured Lachnospiraceae bacterium
AGGGGACAGAAGAATTAATGTTAAATATTGATGAAGATAAGTTAAAGCTATTATTACAAAATAGAAAGAATTTGATTGAAAAGCAAAAATATAGTGGAATTGGAGATATTATTTCCGGAATATCTTTGGCTATAACTTTGTCGCTTTCAGATTATAGTCAGTTAACGTTCATTAACCCCGTTTTCTTCAAAAGTGTTGCCTGGATTATTACCTGTATAATATTAGGGTATGGTATTTACCAATTCATAAAAAATATAAAAATGATTTATACTATTGAGAATCTATATAGTGAAATATCGAATCTCGATCCCAAAAGAGAGCATCCGTTTGACATAATTGTGATTAGAGATATTGGCATGAGCGGGAGATATTTAACAGTTAAAAGCAAGAGGTGGAAGAGTTGGCTCTTCCCGAATTATCATTGTTTGGATGGTGCATTTAATATAACGGAGGAAGAAAAACATATAAAAGAATGTTTAAAAAGAGATCTGCATATTAAAAGGGAAGTTACTATTACATACATAGGAAATGAGATAAAAGAACAGTATTCTGTTGGAGATAAAGTAAACAAAAAGTATAACTTTCATTACTTTCAAATAGCGGGTAGCGAGAGCATTGGGGGTGGTCGGAAAAGGTTTTACTGCAATGGAAAAAAATACTGTTGGAAAACATTAGATGAGATGTATTCGAATAAAAATACTGTAAAGAAGAATGAGAATGTGTTGGCTTATGTTCGGCAGAAGTGTGATACATGTTAATTCAAACTTAGCGGCTTGAGGACATAGCAACATTTTTAACGGTGTGCTGTCATCAGGCTTTCCTTTTAGAAAAAGATTATTGATTAATATCCCGTTTTCGACACTTGGTAGATTAAAAAAGCCGATGCCCTGCATAAACACTGGGTTTGCAAATAATTATACAACAATTCTGGCGAATTGTTGAAAAATATTAGCACTCACCTCTTGACAGTGCTAACAATCAGTGTTATATTCACACTAGAACAAAGAAGAATATAAATAAGCAGTTGATTGGCCGGATATACTGTGAATGAGAAGTCCTGTGGAATTTTTTCTGTGGGCTTCCTCATTTGCGAAGGGCAGAGAGGAGTGCATATGAATATATCCAAGTTTACTCAAAAATCCATGCAGGCGGTTGAAGGCTGTGAGAAGCTTGCATATGAATATGGCAATCAGGAGATTGAGCAGGAGCATCTGCTTTACAGTCTGCTGACTATCGATGACAGTCTGATCCTGAAGCTCATAGAAAAAATGGAAATCAACATCCAGTATTTCTCAAACAAGGTGGAAGAAGCTTTAAATAAGAGAGTGAAGGTGCAGGGCGGCCAGGTCTATGTGGGGCAGGATCTGAATAAGGTACTGGTTTCTGCGGAGGAAGAAGCAAAAGCGTTGTCCGATGAATATGTATCGGTGGAGCATTTATTCCTCGCAATGATCAAACATCCGAATAAAGCAGTAAAAGAAATTTTTCGTGAGTTTGGAATCACCAGAGAACGTTTTTTACAGGTTCTTTCTACTGTGAGGGGAAATCAAAGGGTTACCTCTGATAATCCGGAAGCTACTTATGATACTCTTGCCAAGTATGGGCAGGATCTGGTGGAGAAGGCCCGGGATCAGAAGCTTGACCCGGTAATCGGCAGGGACAGCGAGATACGGAATGTGATCCGCATTCTCTCACGTAAGACAAAGAACAATCCGGTTCTTATCGGTGAACCGGGCGTGGGCAAAACCGCAGTAGTGGAAGGCTTGGCACAGAGGATTGTCCGGGGAGATGTCCCCCAGGGGCTTAAAGATAAGAAGATATTTGCACTGGATATGGGAGCCCTGGTAGCAGGCGCCAAATATCGTGGTGAGTTTGAGGAGCGCTTGAAAGCAGTTTTGGAGGATGTGAAAAACAGTGACGGACAGATCATTCTTTTTATTGATGAGCTGCACACCATTGTGGGAGCGGGAAAGACGGATGGAGCGTTGGACGCTGGCAATATGTTAAAGCCTATGCTGGCGCGGGGAGAGCTTCACTGCATTGGCGCAACCACATTGGATGAATATCGGCAGTACATTGAAAAGGATGCGGCGTTAGAGAGAAGATTTCAGCCGGTAATGGTGGAAGAACCTACGGTTGAAGATACGATTTCGATTTTGAGAGGGCTGAAAGAGCGTTATGAGGTTTATCATGGCGTCAAGATTATGGATAATGCGCTGGTAAGCGCAGCCGTGCTTTCGAACCGTTACATTTCCGATCGATTCCTTCCCGACAAAGCGATTGACCTGGTGGACGAGGCATGCGCGCTGATTAAGACAGAGCTGGATTCTATGCCTACGGAACTGGATGAATTGCAGCGCAAGGTTATGCAGATGGAAATAGAAGAAACCGCTCTGAAAAAAGAAGATGACCGATTGAGTCAAGAACGACTGGAAGATCTTCAAAAGGAACTGGCTGAGTTAAAGGAAGAACTGAACAATAGAAAAGCACAGTGGGAAAATGAAAAGGCATCCGTTGAGAAGCTTTCCAAGCTTCGTGAAGAGATTGATGCGGTTGGCAGTCAGATCGAGATTGCACAGCGAGAAGGGGATTATGAAAAGGCGGCGGAATTAAGCTACAGCAAACTGCCTGCACTGAAAAAGCAGCTTGAGACTGAAGAGGAACAGGTTAAAAACAAGGATCTTTCGCTGGTGCACGAGAGCGTATCGGAGGAGGAAATTGCACGGATTATTTCCAGATGGACCGGAATACCGGTAGCGAAGCTGACGGAAAGTGAGAGGAACAAAACTCTTCATCTGGATGAAGAGCTTCATAAACGGGTTGTGGGACAGGATGAAGGCGTAACCAAGGTTACGGAAGCAATCATCCGGTCAAAGGCGGGGATCAAAGATCCAACAAAACCAATCGGGTCATTTTTGTTCCTGGGGCCTACCGGAGTAGGGAAAACAGAGCTTGCCAAGGCGCTGGCGGCATCTTTGTTTGATGACGAGAATAATATGGTGCGTATCGATATGAGCGAATATATGGAGAAATATTCGGTGTCCAGACTGATTGGAGCGCCTCCCGGATATGTGGGATATGAAGAGGGCGGACAACTGACCGAAGCAGTCAGAAGAAAACCTTATTCGGTAGTGCTGTTTGATGAGATTGAAAAGGCGCATCCCGATGTGTTTAATGTACTGCTGCAAGTACTGGACGACGGACGTATTACTGATTCTCAGGGGCGTACGGTAGACTTCAAAAACACGATACTGATTATGACCTCCAATATCGGTGCATCTTATCTTTTGGAGGGTATTGACCAAGATGGTTATATTAGCGAAGAGGCGGAAACAATGGTCATGAATGACTTGCGTGCTCACTTCCGACCGGAATTTTTAAACCGGCTTGACGAGACAATTTTATTTAAGCCATTGTCGAAAGAGAATATCGGCGGTATTATTAAATTGATCATAGCGGATTTAAACAGGCGGCTTTCGGATCGGGAACTGACGGTGGAGCTTGAACCGGAAGCAGAGAGTTATATTATTGAGCAGGCATATGATCCCGTTTATGGAGCAAGACCTTTGAAACGCTATATTCAGAAATATGTGGAAACCTTGTCAGCCAGACTGATTCTGGAGGATCGGGTGAAACAGGGCGATACCATTCAGATTGTTGTAGAGAATGGCGAACTGACAGCTGGTGTTAAGAGTTAACTCTGAGAAAGGAGAAATGAGATGCCGTTACCTGGTGATGCCAATATGCTTCTTAGTTATGTAAATCTTAAGCTTCGTGATTATTATTCAGATCTGGATGCTTTATGTGATGATCTTGATGAGAATCGGGAGGAGATTGAAGAAAAACTTAAGAAGATCGGCTATGTTTATGACAGTGACCGAAATCAGTTTCGATGATAAAAGTATCGGAAAGTACTGATGTTTGGTTAATGTGTATAAAAATGCACATGATAATTAGTGAAACAGCAACAATGTGACAAGAAAAACTACTTGCTATATTGACATTTATTGTGCAGATTGCTATAATCTAGATAATTAATGAACTAATTGATTAATTTTTGGATTGTTACTGCACACAAGCGGGCAAAACCAAATTTTATGAATCGGCTTTGAAACCGACTCGTAGAATTTGGTTTTTTTATGTATGACGGAATGGTTTGCAGAGCATACTGATATTTTACCGGGAGTTGTACAGTGATGATGAGGAAATAAAATTGCGTATTGAGAAGATAATCAATAATAACATTATTGCCGCAAGAGACAGTAAGAATGTAGAATTGGTGGCTATGGGAAGAGGGATCGGCTATGGAAAAAGGGCCGGTGATGAGATTGCGGATGAGGCGGTAGAGAAGATTTTCAGATTGGAAAATATGGATAACACGGAACATTTTAAAGAACTGCTGGCATCTCTTCCATTGGAGCATATCCGCCTGTCAAACGATATCATTACTTACGCGAAAGAAAGTCTTGGATTATTGCTTGGACAGAACGTATACCTGACGTTGACGGATCATATTAGTTTTGTAATCAGTAAGCACAGAGAAGGAATGGACTTCAGTAATATTTTATTTGATGAGGTAAGGCTTTTTTATCCGGTGGAATATTCAGTTGGAAGGTATGCGCTGGAGCTGATCGAAGAGAGAACGGGCTGCCGTCTTCTGGAGGATGAAGCGGCATCCATTGCGCTGCATCTGGTTAACGGAGAATTGAATTCCGTCATGGGAACCACATTTGTCATGATCAAAATGATGCGTGAGATGATGGAAATCATTGAAAGACATATTTCCATTCCTGAAGGAAGAATGTATCCGAAGGATCGGTTGATCTCAGATTTAAAGCAGCTTGCCAACCGTCTTGTCTCGGAGGAACCGCTCAGCGGATGGAAAGATGATCTCCTATATCATTTTGTAAAGGAGAATTACGAGCAGGAATATCAGATTATTAACGGTGTCAGCGAATACATTGAAAAAGAGTATCACTGCAGCATGACAGAGGAAGAAAAGATATATCTTGCACTTAATATTAAACGCATGAAGGATTTATATACATGCTAAATGCTAAGCAGAAAGGGGGAAATAAATGAAACTATTTCAGAATTTATTTACAAAAGACAACAGTATCGGAATAGGAGCGCCTGCTGCGGGAAAGCTTGTCAGTATCAAAGAAGTGAGTGATCCGACATTCAGCGAAGAGGTGTTGGGTAATGGAGCCGCTATTATTCCGACGGACGGTAAGTTTTATGCACCGGCGGATGGCACAATCTCCACGATTTTTCCTACCGGTCATGCGGCTGCCATTACCAGCAGTGAGGGAGTGGAGATATTGATCCATATCGGACTTGATACGGTGAAGCTGGAAGGGAAGCATTTCACGATTCATGCGGAGGAGGGACAAGAGATCAAAAAAGGAGATCTTATCCTGGAAGCAGATTTGGATCAGATCAAGGCGGAAGGTTACGACATTATTACACCTGTGATTATCTGCAATTCGGATGAATATTCCGAAATTCAGATGATGGAGCCGGGGGATGTGGCACAGGGAGACGATATCCTGAAACTGCAGAAGTAGAAGGAGGCGTTTGAGTGGATAAATATATTGGAAAAAGTGTATTGAAGGGAATTGCTGTAGGCAGGATTTACTGGTATCAGAAGCAGAACTATGAAATCGTTAAAAAAACAGTTGCGGATTCAGATGCGGAGAAAAGCCGGTTTG
This sequence comes from uncultured Lachnospiraceae bacterium, assembly GCA_947174495.1. Classification (GTDB taxonomy): domain Bacteria; phylum Bacillota; class Clostridia; order Lachnospirales; family Lachnospiraceae; genus Suilimivivens. The sequence goes on from CAMWJC010000023.1 coordinate 5,712, forward strand.
AGGAAGCAATAGAAACTGCAAAAGACCAGTTGTCTACTCTTTATGATGAGGCGCTTGCCAATGTGGGTGAAGATCATGCAATGATTTTTGATATTCATCGAATGATGCTTGAGGACGACGATTATCTGGAAGCAATAGATTCGGTTATCGCAGAAGGATACAATGCAGAGTATGCGGTGGAAGCGGCACAGAATCAGTTTTCGGAATTGTTTGCTTCTATGGATGACGAGTACATGAAGGCAAGGGCTGCCGATGTTAAAGATATTTCTCAGAGGGTGATCCGCATTCTTATGGGAATATCTGAAGATGGAATCCCGACGGATGAGCCGGTGATTTTGGTGGCAGATGATCTGACGCCCAGTGAGACCGTAAAAATGGATAAAAACAAGATTCTTGCATTTGTGACTGTGAGAGGATCCGCTAATTCCCATACGGCAATTCTTGCCAGAAGTATGAATCTTCCGGCGCTTGTAAATACTCAAATGAATCCGGGCGAGGAGTGGAATGGAAAAGTAGGCGTAGTTGACGGATTTAACGGGGAATTCCTTGTGGAACCGAAACAGGATCTTCTGGATGAAATGATTCGCCGCAAGAACCAATGGGTTGCAGATCTGGAAGCTTTGGAGCAGCTAAAGGGATTGGATAATGTTACTCATGACGGCAGAAGGATCGATGTGTATGCCAATATCGGAAAAGTGGAGGATGTGGAAGGTGCCCTTTCGGCGGATGCAGGAGGAATCGGACTTTTCCGCAGTGAGTTCCTTTATCTGGGGAAAGACACTTTCCCTACAGAAGAAGAGCAATATGTAAGCTACAAGACGGTTCTTGAGAAGATGGACGGCAAAAAGGTAGTGATCCGGACGCTGGATATTGGAGCGGATAAAAAGGTAGATTACTTCAATCTGGATGCAGAGGAAAACCCGGCACTGGGTTATCGGGCTATCCGAATTTGTCTGGACCGGCCGGAAATATTTATTACACAGTTAAGAGCTATTTACCGCGCTTCCGCTTATGGAAAGGCAGCTATCATGTTTCCGATGATCGTGTCTGTAGAAGAAGTTAGACGAATAAAAGAAATTGTGGATCAGGTCAAAGAAGAGCTTTCCGTAGAGGGATATGCCATGGGGGATGTGGAACTTGGAATCATGGTGGAAACTCCGGCGGCAGCTCTCATTTCCAGAGAACTTGCTAAGGAAGTTGATTTCTTCAGTATCGGAACCAATGATCTGACACAATATACGCTGGCAGTGGACAGACAGAATCAGAAACTGGAAAGCACATGCGATACGCATCATCCGGCGGTTCTGAAGCTGATAGAAATGACAGTGGCTAATGCGCATAAGGAAGGAATCTGGGCAGGAATCTGCGGGGAATTGGCGGCGGATACAGATCTGACGGAAACATTCCTTGAGATGGGAGTCGATGAACTCAGTGTGTCGGCCTCCGCAATATTAAAGGTGCGCAAAGCGGTGCGGGACATTTAAAGTAGCGGCACTGCAGAAATTCTTTATGGACTATCTGTAGGCGCAGAAGATAACAGAAAACAATGATATTCATGGGAATGCTTCCATAGAATATAGATGAAAGGTATTTGTTCTGTGGCTAGGGCAGAACGAAAAAATAAAAAGGGGGTTAATTTATATGATGAAATTTTTACAAAAATTAGGGAAATCATTGATGCTTCCGGTAGCATGTCTGCCGATCTGCGGTATCCTGATGGGAATCGGATATGCATTGTGTCCGGCAACCATGCAGGGCGGCGATATTACCGGTTTTTTGAATCTGCTTGGATTTTTCCTGGTTAAGGCAGGCGGAGCACTGATCGACAATATGGCTCTTTTGTTTGTCATTGGTGTAGGCGTAGGCATGGCGGATGATAATGATGGTACAGCTGGTCTTGCAGCACTTGCTTCCTGGCTGATGCTCACCAATCTGCTTTCTGTAGGTACGGTTACCACATTAATGCCTTCCATAGCAGATAATGCAAATAAGACGCTTGCTTTTTCAGCGATCGCAAATCCGTTTATCGGTATTCTTTCAGGTATTATCGGAGCAACCTGCTACAACAAGTTTAAGACAACGAAATTACCTGACTGGCTGTCATTCTTCAGCGGTAAGCGCTGTGTGGCAATCGTTTCCGGCGTAGTGTCCATCGTTGTTGCGGCTATCCTTTTGTTTGTATGGCCGATCATTTACGGTGTGCTGCTTGCAATTGGTCAGGGAATTGTCAGCCTTGGTCCTGTAGGCGCAGGTATTTACGCATTCTTGAACAGATTGTTGATCCCTACCGGATTACATCATGCACTGAATAACGTATTCTGGTTTGACACGGTTGGTCTGGGTGATCTGAAGCACTTCTGGGCAGGTGATACCAGCGCAGATGTTACATGGAGTCTTGGTATGTATATGTCAGGTTTCTTCCCTTGTATGATGTTTGGTATCCCTGGTGCTGCACTGGCTATGATCCAGACAGCAAAAGAGGGCAAGAAGAAAGTTGCCATCGGTCTGGTAGCATCCGCAGCGGTTTGTGCGTTTGTCTGCGGTGTAACAGAGCCTTTTGAATTTGGTTTCATGTTCCTGGCACCCCTTCTTTACTTGATTTATGCATTGTTATACGGTATCTTTACGGTTATCACAACACTGGTTGGATTCAGAGCCGGATTCAGTTTCTCAGCAGGTGCAACGGATCTTGTATTCTCGGCATCACTGCCTGCGGCACAGAGCACTTGGTTGATCATTCCTCTTGGTATCGCGGCATTTGTAGTATTCTATCTGGTATTCCGTTTTGCCATCGTGAAGTTTGACTTAAAGACACCCGGTAGAGAAGACGATGATGTAGAGACAGAGAAGAAAGCAGTTCTTTCTAACAACAACTATACAGAAGTAGCTTCCACTATTCTGGAAGGACTTGGCGGAAAGGAAAATGTTACCTCTCTTGATAACTGTATTACAAGACTTCGTCTGGAAATCAAGGATTACACACTGATCGATGAGAAGAAGATTAAATCAGCAGGCGTTGCCGGCGTTATGAGACCCAGCAAGACCGCTGTACAGGTTATTGTAGGCACGAAGGTACAGTTTGTAGCTGATGAAATGAAGAAAATGTTATAGGTATTATAAGCGGACAATAATACCGAAACCCCTAGCATAGCGGAGGCCTTCGGGCCTCCGTTTTTTAAGATTTTATTTTAAAGAAGGAGAGAATATGAAGATCATTAAAGCAAAAGACTATAATGACATGAGCAGGAAGGCTGCCAATATCATATCGGCGCAGGTGATTATGAAACCCAACTGCGTTCTGGGACTTGCTACCGGCTCTACGCCAATCGGAACCTATGCCCAGTTAGTTGACTGGTATCAGAAAGGAGATTTGGATTTTTCGGAGGTAACGACGGTCAATTTGGATGAATATAAAGGGTTGACCAGAGAAAATGAACAAAGCTATTATTATTTTATGAACGAAAACCTGTTCAGTAAGGTTAACATTAATCTGGAGCGTACTTTTCTGCCGGATGGAACGGAGCCTGACAGTGATAAGGCATGCAGGGATTACAATAAGGTGATTGCCGATGTGGGCGGCGTTGATCTGCAGCTTTTGGGTCTGGGACATAACGGCCATATAGGGTTTAATGAGCCCGGAATGGCTTTTGAGGCAGAGACTCACTGTATAAATCTGACAGAATCTACTATGAAAGCAAACCAGAGGTTTTTTGCTTCCATGGAAGATGTGCCCCGTCAGGCATATACGATGGGAATCAAAACGATCATGCAGGCGAAAAAGATTCTGATTGTTGTCAGTGGAGCGGACAAGGCAGCGATTGTTAAGGAAGCATTTTTCGGACCGATTACGCCGAAGGTACAGGCTTCTGTATTGCAGCTTCATAACGATGTAACTCTGGTGGCCGATGAGGCAGCATTGTCTGAAATTAGTTAGATATCCGAATAGTATTTGAAGGGAGATGATTTCCATGATTATTAAAAATGCCTGTGTATATACGGAAGATGGAATATTTCTGAATAAGGATATTTATATAAGAGACGGTCTTTTTGTGGATAGCAGGGAAGTGGCGGATGACGGGGCTGAGATTGACGCAGCCGGATGTCTGGCAATTCCCGGGCTTACGGACATCCACTTTCATGGTTGTATGAGCCATGATCTTTGCGATGGAACCCGAGAGGCGATTGATGCTATGGCAGCATATGAGGCTTCAGTGGGAGTGACCAATATTGTGCCTGCGACTATGACGCTTTCCGAGGATATGCTGCTTACGATCTGTCGCGAGGTTAAGACGTATGCAGAAGAAGGAGTTCAGGATAAAAGAGCGCATTTCTGGGGGATTAACATGGAAGGGCCCTTCGTAGCACCGGCCAAAAAGGGTGCACAGAATGGAGAATATATCTGTAATCCGGATGTCGCCATGTTTGACCGGCTGAATGAAGCGTCCGGAAATCTGGTGAAACTTCTTGACATAGCGCCGGAGCAGGAAGGGGCCATGGAACTGATAGAAAAAAGGCATAAGGAAGTTGTCATTTCATTAGCGCATACCTGTGCAGACTATGACACAGCTGTTAAGGCTTTTGAAAAAGGTGCAAGTCATGTGACTCATCTTTATAATGCCATGAATCCTTATACACACCGGGCACCTGGATTGATCGGTGCAGCGGCCGATAAGAAGGGAGTTGAAGTTGAACTGATCTGTGATGGCGTGCACATTCATCCAGCGTCAGTTCGGACAACTTTTAAGATCTTTGGGGATGACAGAATTATTCTGATCAGTGACAGCATGAGAGCTACTGGCTTAGAGGATGGAGATTACACGTTGGGCGGACAGTATGTGAAAGTGACGGGAAACCTTGCAGCATTAAAGGACGGCACGATTGCCGGTTCCGTGACCAATCTTTTGGACTGCATGCGTACGGCAGTGCTTAAGATGGGGATTCCGTTAGAGTCTGCGGTAAAATGTGCTGCGGTAAATCCGGCAAAGAGTGTTGGGATATATGATTGCTGCGGAAGTATTTCAACTGGGAAAGTTGCGGATGTGATCCTTTTGGAGAAGGAGGATCTTGCCTTGAGGCAGGTGATCTTAAGAGGGGAGCCATTATGAGAAGCGTTATTAAGTTAACGTTTAGCTGAGTTTCAAATAGAAATATGAAAACCCGGATAGAATCAAATTCTACGTCGCCACGCTCGATAAAGCGTTCGCGAATTGGCTCCTTTAGAATTTGATTCAATCCGGGTTTTAACTTATTGGCTAACGTGAAACTAGCTAATGACTCCACTACAGTCGCTCAATCTACTATCTGGCTAATTGCTAGAGAGTGGACCATTTCACCTTAGTGAAGTTCTCAGTTGGGCTTTGCGTCATTCAACAATCCAGCTCCGATGAAAAGAAATCCTTGAGGAAACAATTCGCGAACGCTTTATCGAGCGTGTTGACGAGAGGCTTTCTTTTCATCGGAGCGGATGTCTCGCATATGCATACCCCAGCTAAACGTTAAATCAACTCTATAGCCACTGAAATGAAAATGTCTTGATTGCTCCCAAGGATAAAAAAACACTTTGCGGATAAAATATTTTAAGGATATAATAAATAAGAGTATGATTAAGAGCACCGGATCTAAAACGGTTGAAAGTATAAAGGAGCTTTATAAGTGGATTTGAAGGATAATATGGAAGAAGAAGCCCGGGCGCGGCGCATGCAGAGAATAAAGAAGATGCAGCAAGAGAAGCAAAGGCAGATACTGCTGCGCAGAATAGTCAAACATGCAGCGCCGTATGCGGCAGCTGTTGCGTTGCTGATTCTTGTAGTGTGGACGGGAATGGAACTGGCCGGGCACAGAAAAGAAGAGGACAGAGCAGAAATTGACCATTTGGGTCAGGAAGGAATAATGCATGATGACGACAGCATTACTGTAAATGACAATAATGTCATAAACCCGGAAACCATTTCGCCTGATCCGGCAGAACAGGGGATTGTGACAGCAGAATCTTCCCAGACGGATCAAAAGGCTGAAATTGTGGAAAATCAAAAGCATTATCAGGCGAAGGAAACGAAGGATACCCTCAGTCTTGGGGATGAGATTATCAGCAAATATGCAATAATGATTGATCTGGACAGTGACAGCATCCTTGCGGAAAAGGGTTCAAAAGAAATCATCAGTCCGGCATCTATGACGAAGATTTTAACCGTGCTTGTGGCAGCCGAGCGTTTGGGAGATCTGGAGAGATTGGATGAAACTTTTACAATAACACTGGAAATTACGGATTACGGTTATGTTCATAAGTGCAGCAGTGCAGGCTTTTTGGCGGATGAGACAGTAACTGTGCGTGATCTGTTTTATGGGACGATCCTTCCTTCCGGAGCAGAGGCAGCAGTGGCGTTGGCTACTTATATAGCGGGCAGCCAGGAGGCGTTTGTAGAACTGATGAATGAAAAGCTGGATCAGATGGGTCTTTCAGACACAGCACACATGACAAATTGTGTGGGAATTTATGACGAAGACCATTATTGCACAATTTATGATATTGCCATGATTCTGGAAGCAGCCATTGATAATGACTTGTGCAGGGAAGTTTTAGCCGCTCATACGTACCAAACATCAAAGACAGAGCAGCATCCGGACGGAATTATAATTTCCAACTGGTTTTTGCGCCGGATCGAGGATCATGATACTGGTGGTGAGGTGGTCTGCGGTAAGACGGGATTTGTGGCACAGTCAAATAGCTGCGCGGCAAGCTATGGAGTTGACCATGATGGAAATGAATACATCTGTGTGACAGCAGACGCAATCAACCAGTTTAAATGTATTAACGATCATGTAGCACTTTACAAGCAGTTTTCCAAGGGGAAAAGCCAGACGGGAAGCGAAGAGGATATAGATAAAGAAGCAGGATGAAGGAAGAACTGTCGTATAGCATAAAACTATACCGGCGGTTCTTTTTTAGGTGATAGAAAGCTATTGTTATTTACGGATACAGACCGGCCTGGTGACTCAAATGTGAAACACGTTTACAAAACGGGAAAGTCGGACTGTAATCGACTCATTTGAGGAAGGTGCTTGCGAATTATACCGTAAAAAGTGTAAATTGTACCAATAAGAAAATTCACTAACAATATTTTGATATAATAATAAAGTTGCAGTAAAAATACAAGTGAGGATGAAAAGAGGTGCGATTGTGTTAAAAACAATTAAAGGAAGACTTACTGCTAGTGTAATCGGCATTGTTGTGGGAAGTATTCTTCTGACTACAGCAGGAATTATTGTGATTGCCGGAAGGCGTATGATCGCAGATCAGACACAGGCTTTGCAGCTTAATGCTGATAAATATGCGGAGGAAATCAATACATGGATCGAAAATGAGAAGATGTTAGCAGACGGAACTGCAGATAGCGTAGGAGCCGGTAAAAACACAGGCGACGAATTTGTTCAAGCCATCGTGGATGCGCATGCGGCAGGTAGAGAAGAACTTTTGAATCTGTATTGCGGTACCAGTGACGGAAGATTTATTCAGTCCAACAGGGAGGCAGAGATACCGGAAGGATATAATCCAGTGGAACGCGGCTGGTATCAGAAGGCTGCCAAAGAGGGAACTGTTATCGTGACGGATCCTTATTGGGATGTGCTTACAAACCAAATGTGTACTACGATTGCAGCACCGGTTTACATAAATGATGAATTGGCAGGAGTCATTGGACTGGATGTGACGCTGGGAACTGTAACAGATCTGACAAAAAGCATTCATTATGACGATGGCGTATATGGCTTTCTGGCGGACAGCAGCGGGCAGTATGTAGCGCATGAAAATAAAGAATACGAGCCTACGGAAAATGCGGCGGTTGCGGTTGTAGATGTGATTCCGGGGCTGGAGGGAATGCTTCAGGGAATTGAAAGCGGGGTTAAGAAGCTTACCGATTATGATGAAAGTACTTGTTATTTTGCAGTATCCGGAATTGAGGGCAGCAATTGGAAGCTGGGAGTTGTGGTACCGGCTTCTAATGTCACAGCATCTCTTGTTGCCATGATCGTGATGGTAATGGTGATTGCACTTGTGATTATTGGATTGGTTGCATTATTTATGGCAGGACTCATCGGAAAGATGCTGGCACCGATACAGATGCTGAAGCAGTTTGCTTCCGGAGATTTCTCAGAAAATGCGATTAGTGAAAAAGCAATTCCCAGTGAATACAAAAATGAAACAGAGCAGATTAAGACAGCTACAACGGAAGTTAAGCAACAGATCAGGGGAATCATTTTGAATACAAAGCAGGAAGCAGAGAGTATCAGTACAATTGCTGAGGGTACATCTGCCAAAATGACAGTTTTAAACGGAAATATATCTGATATCTCCGGACTGGTCAGTGCGGTTATGGATCAGACCACGCAGGCAAAAGAACTGACCGAGAGTATAAGGAATAACGGACAGGAGTTAGGAGGCGCGATAGAAAGCGTGGTAAGAAAAGCAGGGGAAGCAGCTAAACAGTCCGGTAATATTATGGAAAAGGCAGGACGGCTGCACGAAAATTCACGGCAGTCTGCCGGAGAATCGGTTGCGCTTTATCAGGAGACCAGAGAAGATCTGGAAAAGGCAATTGCAGACAGCCGGAAGGTACATGAAATTGATACTTTGACCGAAGAAATACTTTCTATTAGCTCCCAGACCAATCTTTTGGCGTTAAATGCCTCCATAGAAGCAGCGAGGGCGGGTGAAGCCGGAAAAGGTTTTGCTGTTGTTGCAGAGGAGATCAGGCAGTTGGCAGATGATTCAAGACAGGCAGTGGATAAGATACGAAAGGTGACAGAGAGTGTGATAAAGAATGTTGCTTTTCTGTCAGAAAGTTCCGTAAAACTTTTAGATTTTATGAATGAAAAGGTCATGGAAGATTATAAGGGAATGACAGAGCTTGCAGAAATGTATCAGAAGGATGCTGCATTTTATAATGATATTTCCGGAGAGCTGGGGACGTCCTCCCGGGAAATGAGCGCAAGTATGGACGAAATCAATGAATCGATTGCTGCTATTACAGAACTTGTAGGTGAGATCGCCGATTCCGTACAGAGCATGGAAAACTCGGCAGAAAATTCAAATGAGAATTCGGAAGCGGTAATGAAGCAGATGGAAGAGTTATTCCACTTAAGCGGACTTTTGAATCGGACAGTGGCATCCTTTAAAGTATAAAATGTCAGAAGGGCAGTGTTGACAAAGGAGGCGAAGGTAAGATATGTTAGGTGGTTCTGTATATATAGCAATACTCCGGTTTGCGCTCAATCTTGCGGGGACAAGTCTTTTGTTTTTTCTGATGAGCGAATCCAGGTTTGGAGTAAAGAAAACGGTAGTCTGCTGCGTAAGCTTTAGTGTAATTGCCGTTGCGCTGGGGAGTATATGGTATGTAATTGACTGGGAAAGCTGTGTAAAGATGGTAGCCCTTGTGTTGTATATATGTTTTGCTGTTTTTGCGGTTTTCATGAGTGCAGACCCTATCTTTTTGTCAGTATATAAGCTGGCGTTGACATTCTATTTATTGGCAGTATTCCTTGTAGGAGGAATTGAGGTTTCTGTTCTTTTTTTCCAGAGAAACGTGTGGGCAGATATTGTTACAAGAATTCTGCTGATTGTGATGATGACTCTATTTATTAACAAAGTAATAAAGAAACCGATTCGGGAATTTGCCTGTTATGTTGAGAAGGAACTGGACCGGGTCAGCGCTGCCGTTATGACGATCAGCATTTTGTTCGGAATCGGGTTTATTTTGAATCCAAATATTAAAGAGATGACGCCATACCGACTTTTTCAGATTGCCATGAACTTTTTTCTTACAGGCGCACTACAGCTTTTGGTGTTCCGGCTTTATACGCACATCGGCAAAGAACGGGAATATCAGAAGGAGAACCAGCTTATGAAGATGAATCACAGGCTGCTTGAGAGAAACGTGGAGATTATGGAGGAGTCGGTGAAGGAAGGCAGGAGAATCCGGCATGATGCCAGACATCATAATGCAGTTATGGCAGAGTACGCCAGAAGGGGACAGAATGAAGAATTGTTACAATATTTAAAGGAATATGAGAGGGAGATGGACGAAAACGTAGAAGAGACCATCTGCGCTAATATTGCAGTCAACAATCTTCTTGCTGCATATACAAGAAAGGCGAGGAAGGAACAGATCAAAGTCACTATGGATGTGGAGCTGGGCAGAAATCTTACGATACCTAATATTGATCTGGTAACAATACTTGCCAATGCCTATGAGAATGCCATTTATGGCTGCATTGAAGTGAAAAAGCAGTCGCCGGAGAGAGAATGTTTTATTCACCTTATGATTAAGAGAAAGAAAAATAAGCTGGTCATTTGCTGCAGCAACACCTGCAGGCTGGAAACGGAACTGAAGGACGGACAGCCGAAACCGGAATTTACCGGTGGCATTGGTGTGCTGAGTATCATTAAAACAGCGGAAAACTTTGATGGGGAATATGATTTTAAGAATGATAACGGGGTATTTGTGTTCCGGCTGATTATGAAAATTCCCATGGCAGAGACTGTGTAAAGTGTGGTATGATATATTTAGGTGGAAGAGGTGCCGTTCATGTATTTGATAGCGCTTTGTGATGACGAGACAGCAGAGCTTAATAAAACAGAACAGATAATCAGTGAATATGAAAAGAAATATCCGGGAATCGATTTTTTGATAGAGCGGTTTGAAAATGCAAATGAATTGCTTTACAAGGTGAGAGAAAAAGATTATGCGCCGGATTTTATATTTATGGATATTTATATGCCGGATAAAATGGGAACAGATGTGGTCAGGGAACTGCGCGGTATGGGCAATGAAAGCAAAGTGATTTTTTTGACCACTTCCAAAGAGCATGCGCTTGAAGCTTATAGCATGGATGCAGTACAATATCTGGTGAAGCCTATATCTGAAGAAACGTTGTTTTCGGTGCTGGACAGATTTTCATCGGTAATGGAAGAAAAACGAACCCGATACCTTTTGTTCAAAATTGAGGGGAAAATACAACGTGTAGCAGCAAATGATATCGTATATTGTGAAGCGCAAGGAAAAATACAACGTCTGTATCTTGCGGATCATATGCAGTATGTTTTGCGTATGACCATGTCAGAAATTTATGAGATGCTTTCCCGTTATCCGGAGTTTGTGAGGGTGGGGATTGCTTATATTGTGAATCTGGAACATGTAGATAATCTGAACGCGCGGGAGGTGCAGATGGACAACGGGAAAAAAATATATCTGCCCAGAGGCTCATATCAGCCGCTGCGGGAAAGATACTTTGGATATTATTGTGGTGAGGAACAGGGCTGACAACAGTTGCAGATGGAAAAGAAAACAGCGGGAGAGGAATTGGTTATGTCAGACGACAAAATGTGGGAATTTTATGAAGAATTAAGCGAGCTTGTATATGTTGCAGATATGGATAGTCATGAGCTTGTATATTTAAACCGCAAGGCACGTGAATTGTATGGTATTAATTCCATAGACGAGGTGAGAGGTAAAAAGTGTTATGAGGTACTTTCAGGAAACGCTAAACCTTGTCTTTTATGCAATAACAAAAAATTAAAATCCGGATATTTTCTGGAAGAGATGCAATATCATCCGACGTTGAAGCGAAGATTTGCGCTAAAACAGACATTGCTGGAAGCGGAAGGCAGGCGATATCGGTTCGAACTTGCTGTCGATTTGAATGCGTGGGATCATGAGGATCGGGGATATGAGACAAATGCGGTCATGATCAATGAAGGCTTGCGGATTTCTATGTTGGCACATACGCCGGAAGAAGGCATATCTGTATTGCTGGAATACTTGGGACAGGCGTTAAAGAGTGAGAGAGTTTATATTTTTGAGGAATCAGACAAAGGAACTTTTGATAATACCTATGAGTGGTGTGCGGATAATGTGGTTCCACAGAAGGAAAATCTGCAGGATGTACCCTTTGAGGTGGTTAGTTTGTGGTATCAACATTTTCAAAAGGGTGAAAATGTGATCATAGAAGATGTGGAGGTCATAAAAGACACGGACCCGGCGGCATATGAATATTTAAAGCCCCAGAATATAAGGTCTTTGGTGGTAAGCCCGCTTGTGAGTGAGGAGGGGATTATTGGGTTTTACGGAGTAGATAATCCGCCCCGGCAGTTTTTGATGAATATCACAACGCTTTTTCAGATTCTTGGGCACTTTATAGTATCATGGTTTCACAGAAGAGATTATGTACGAAAGCTTGAGGCGTTATGCTTTCAGGATCAGCTGACGGGAATCGGCAACCGACATGCCATGAATGAATATATTACTAGGTTGCAGCCGGAGCAGAGTGTTGGGGTGCTTTTCTGTGATGTTATGGGATTAAAAAGGGCAAATGATACCAAGGGACATTTGGAGGGAGATAACCTGCTGGTGCGTGCCAGTGAGTGTCTGAAGAAGGAATTCAGTGATTATGCTTTGTTTCGCATAGGGGGAGATGAGTTCCTTGCGGTTTGTACGGGAATTACTGAAAAGGAATTCTCAGACAGGATAGAGCGGTTAAGGGCTGAAATGCAAGAGAGAAGTGCAAACATGGCACTTGGGTTTATCTGGCGCCCGGATGGAACAGAAGATATTGATAAACTCATTACTACTGCAGATAATCTGATGTACAAGGATAAGCGGGAGCAGTATGAGAAAATGGGAATAGATCGAAGGGCTCGAAGGACTATGTAATTCTCGAAATGCATATATTTGTATAAAGCATAAGAGATGAACATGGTTAAATGAGTCTGAAAAAAAGAATAATATCCTGCCTGATTCTTCTGGCAGGTCTTGGGATTGTCTGTCTGATTGGGTATTTCAGTCAAAAAAAGCTGGAAGCAATGGGAAACAATGTGATAAGCAGCGACAGCAAAAAAATCGCTCTCACCTTTGATGACGGTCCCCATCCGTATTACACCAGACAGCTCCTTAAAGGACTGAGGGAACGGGAGGTCAAAGCAACGTTCTTTATAATAGGGAAAAGTGTGGAAACCTATCCGGAAATTGTGAAGGAAATTTATGAGGACGGTCATCTGATTGGCAATCATACCTACAATCATACACAGCTGACAAACCAGAACGCGGAAAAGTTCAAAGAGGAGATCATTAGAACCAACGAGGTGATCAGGGAAGTAACGGGGGAGGATACGATTTTTATTCGCCCCCCTTATGGTAGTTGGAATAAAGAATTTGAAAAGGAGCTTAACATGTTTCCGGTGCTTTGGAACATCGATCCCCTGGACTGGTGCAGCAGTGATGTTTCCTGCATCGTGAGAAATGTCTGTTCAAAAGTGGATGAAAATGACATTATTCTTATGCATGACCAGTATAAAACCACGGTTACAGCGGCCCTTAAGATTGTAGACAGGCTGAAGGAGGAAGGGTACGAATTTGTCACGGTAGACGAGCTTTTGTTTGATTGAAAGGAACCTGAATGGAAAAAGATACCAAGGAAGAGGAACTTCATAGAAAAAAGGCGATTTTAAAGGCAGTTTCAGGAATTGGTTTTGGTGTACTTGGATTGGCTTTTTTATTTGTGGGGGCAATTATGCAGGATAAGGGTATTCCGGGGATGATTACCGTACCGGTCATTCTTTCCGGCTTTTTGGGCTGCAACATGATTGGACTTGTTTTCCTTTTTAAGGCAGCTCCAGAGCTTATGCTGTCAGATATGATGAAAAATCTTGCCATTCGGAACAAGATTTATGAAGAAAGTGAATTGAGTGAGCTTTTGGAGATGGAGAAGGAGCGTGTGGTGCACAAGCTCCTTCAAAGCAGGTTTCGAAGGACACAGGAGGGTTATTTTATCAAAAAGAAGTTTTCCCTCTATAAAGATTTTATTTATTATTATGCTTGTCTGACGGACGATATTGGAATTGAAAATGCAATAAGGAGAGAATCAGTACGTTTTAATCAGACGAAGAAAAGGGGGAATGCCTTTTGTCTGATTCTTCTGATATGGCTGGATAAAATTGGTGAGACGGAAAAGAAGGAATTAAAAGAGGAATGTAAAAAATCTCTCCTTTCGGAATATGTTTATGGTCCCTGTGCAGAATTGATCGTGGTTGCAATCGATGACAGCACCCATACAGGTTATTATTTGAGAGCACCAAAAAGAACGGTACCGTTTTTGTACGATCGGGGATGCAGGTTGATTGAGGCGGTGTTTGAAGAGAATAGGAATTCTCTGAAAAGGTAGTCAATACACGATATATTAATGCAAAAATGAAATAACGATAAAAAGTGTGGATGAGATTGTCAAGAAATCTTATCCACACTTCATTATGTAGTATATCACATTGTAAAAATAAAGTCTAGTATTTTTTTACATATTTCGCTATCATTGGTATCAGCTCATTGGTATCAGTTCATGGCGGAGGGAAAAGAGATGAATTTTAAAACATCAAAGCAAGCGGAAGAGAATTATTTGAAAAAAACTCTTGAGGTAGTGAAATGCAATGTGGAAAATTATGGCCGGGAAGTGGCGCGCATGCAGGAGGATATTGATGAAATGCTGGCCCATTATCACGACAATGATGTAGAAGTGTACACGATCCTGAGTAATACGGTAACCATGCATGATCATATGAAGTGGGCGCTGATTAGAAACGAAAAGGCTCTGAATAAGCCCTATTTCGGTCGAATTATTTTTCATGACAAGGCGCTTGATAAGGAGGAGTCTCTTTATATCGGAAAAGGAGGAATTTCTGCCGACACAACGCATCAGATTGTGGTGGACTGGCGTGCGCCAGTGGCCAACGCTTACTATGAGAACAGCCTGGGAGAATGCAGCTACCCAGCGCCCGGTGGTGAAGAAATAGAAATTGACCTGAAACTGAAACGCACCTATGAGATTGAGAACGGGCAGCTTAAGGATTACTTTGACAGTGAAGTGGTGGCAAATGACGATCTCCTTACCAGATATCTTGCAAAGAACAAACAGGCGGTACTAAACGAGATTGTTGCCACAATCCAGAAGGAGCAGAATGAAATTATCCGGAAATCTCCTTATCATAATATTATTGTGCAGGGAGTGGCCGGTTCTGGTAAGACTACGGTAGCCATGCACAGAATTTCCTTTATTCTTTATAATTACGCGGAAAGATTCCGGCCGGATGATTTTTATATTGTGGGCAGTAATCGGATTTTGCTTGATTATATCACAAGTGTGCTTCCGGACCTTGATGTGCATGGTATTCGTCAGATGACCATGGAACAGCTTTTTGTCCGCCTGTTGTATGAAGACTGGGATGAACAAAAGTACTCCATAAAAGGTACAGATCCAGGAGACCCAAAAGGCAGTATAAAGGGACGGTCACAGTGGTTTCGGGATTTGGAAGAGTATTGCAGGAAAATAGAGCGGGAGGCAATCTCTACAGAATCTGTTTATTTAAATCCAAGGCAGTTTGTAGAGGGATTTCGGAATGGAAAGACCGGTGTGTTTGATGAGACTGCCGGAGAGACAATAAATCCGAAGAGCCTTGTCTGTCTGGTGGATGGAGCGGTGGTGGAAGATTATCTGCGGGAAAATCCTTCGATATCCGTTCAGAATAAAATTGATATGCTTAATCAGCGTCTGACCGGGAAAATTAAGGACGAGTTTCTGGGGAAGGGGATCAAGTACACAGAGGCGGAGCGGAAGGCAATTTTAAAGGCTTATCGGGGAAGATACGGAGGAAGAGAGTGGAAACGCTCTATTTACGAAATGTATCAGGAATTCCTGATGAAGCAGGCGATAAAAGGATATGAGGTGGAGATCCCCGATAAGGAGTTCGATGTTTATGATCTGGCAGCGCTAGCTTATCTATATAAGAGGATCAAGGAAAAAGAGGTGATCAGCGAAGCGCATCATATTGTCATTGATGAAGCGCAGGATTTTGGGATGATGGCATATCATGTTTTGAAATTCTGCATTTATAGCTGTACTTATACGGTTATGGGGGATGTTTCCCAGAACATTCATTTTGGCTTTGGGCTAAATGACTGGGAGGAGCTGAAAAAGCTGCTATTGCCGGATCCAATGGACAGTTTCGGACTGCTGAAAAAGAGCTATCGAAACACCGTAGAAATATCGAATTTTGCCACAGATATTCTTCATCACGGAAGTTTTTCCGTTTATCCGGCTGAGCCCATTATCCGGCATGGAGATCCGGTCAGGGTAGAGCAGATTTTGGGACGAAAGGAACTGATCATGGAAGCGGCCGAAATCTGTCAAAGCTGGCAGCAAAAGGGACTGGATACGATTGCCGTCATCTGTCGGGATAAACAGAGTGCAGAGGCAGCAACAAAAGAACTTTCGGAGTATGTCGAACTGATGGAAAGCAACTTGGAAAAAGCGGTGTTTGGAAGTGGAATCATGGTGCTTCCGGTGGAATATACCAAGGGGTTAGAATTTGATGCAGTATTGATCTTAGATCCCACAAGACAGGAGTACCCAACAGAGGATGGACATGCAAAGCTGCTTTATGTGGCAGCAACTCGTGCGCTTCATGAATTGTGTGTGCTTCACAGCGGAAACCTTACGGGACTGATTGCAGATCCGATTCCCCAGAGAGCAGTGCCGACAGAGCCGAAAGAAGAAATACTTTCCGGGGAAAGCGCAGTGACGGAACAGGGCGGGAAAGCTCCGAATAAAACTTTGAGCAAGGCTCCTATTTTTGCTGAGAAATTGCCAGACGAAGCTAGAATACAGGATCAGGAAGAAAAAAGGAGCAACGACGAACCCAAGCGAAACAAACGGCCGGTAGCGATCAGCAGGAAGGCGGCTTCTTTTTCTATAGCAACACCGGAGGATAAAAAGCCATATATCGCCCGGAAGATCGGAAAGGCATCTGACGATTTCAAGGAGGAAGCGGATGGGCCGGAGGATTTGCGCCAAAAACAGCCCGCCTATAAGGATAAAAGAAGTGTACAGGAGAAAAAGTCTGGAAGCGAAGTTTTATTTGGAGATATGCCGGTCAATGAAAAACTTCGTCCGGCAGGGCATTCTAAAATTGATCTGGCAGTCCGCTGGGCGGAAAAAAGACCGGACGGGCTTTATTTGCAGAGTCGTTACGGGACGCTACGGCTTTGTCCAGTGAGCAGCAGAATTATCCGGGTCACCTTTGCAAAGGGTGGAAGCATTGCGCAGGGAGTACATTCAAAGATAACTGCGGACAAAGAAGATAAGGCATGGATGTATAAATCTATTGGTAATACGGTGGAACTTTTGACGGATGAATTGTGTCTGCAGGTGGATAAGGGGACCGGTGCAATCCGCTATATGACACGGGATAAAAAATTGCTGCTTGCCGAAAGGAGCCGGGAATGCCGTCAGATAGAGAGCAGTCCGAAGGGCAAAATGCGTATATGGACCTTTTTTGAATGGCAGAAAGGAGAGAATCTCTATGCGGTAAGTCAAAAGGAAAGCGGAATGAAGCTGAGGGGAACCGCCAGATATATTTCACAAGCGGAAGAATTGCCGTTTGTTTTGTCGGATAAAGGATATGGAATTTTGGTGGCAGCAGATTCACCTGTGATCTGTTGCGATATTCCAGCCTATGGTTCTTACCTGTATGCGGATAATGAGATGCAGGCAGATTTTTATTTCCTCGCAGGAAAGAACCAAAGGGATGTTTTAAGTGAATATGAAAGTCTTTGCAATAGGAGTTAAATTCCACGGGAGCAATAGAATGCGCAGAGCAGGAAGATTCATTGGTGTTATTAAGTTAACGTTTAACTTAGGGATGCATATGCAGAACATCCGCTCCGATTAAAATAAATCCTTTCGTCAACACGCTCGATAAAGCGTTCGCGAATTGTTTCCTCAAGGATTTATTTTAATTGGAGCTGGGGTATTGAATGACGCATAGCTCAACTGGAACTCCATTAAGGCGAAATGATTCGCGCTTTAGCAGTCAGACAGTGGATTAAGCGACTATAGTGGAGTCATCAGATGGTTTTTCGTCAGCTAAAAAACTAACTCGGATAAGAAATAAATTCTTAAGGAAGCAATTCGCGAACGCTTTATCGAGCGTGCTGACGAAGAATTTATTTCTTATCCGAGTGGTCGTTTAGATATTACATGTAAACCAACTAAACGTCAATTTGGTTGATTTCAGAGATTCATTATCAAAGAAAAAAGTAGACAACCCAACCCATTTATAAGAAAATAGAAATATGAAAAAATTTATAAAAACACTATTATATATCTTAGGAATTTTATTTGCGCTTTTTGGCACACTGGTGATCGTCTGTGCATTTCGTCCGGACGTTACAGAGCGGATAGCGGATTTTCTTTATCCGAATAGGAAGAGTGCAACAGCGGATATGGGACAGGTAGCCGGAGAAGATAAAGCTTCGGAATTTTCTCGGGTGGAGGAAAAAGAGGAAGGAGCAAAAGAAGAAGCAGCGAAAGCGGAAAGAACGGAAACTGCCCTGCCGGAAGTCAGTGAAGAGGTAACTGCTCCGGCACCGGAAGAAGAGGGAATAGAACCGGGAATTACATCAGAGTATATGCCGCCTGATGAGACAGATGTGGTAGTGCCAGAAACTGTAGCAGGAAAAAATGGGTATCAGCAGATACAAGATGATAACCAGCAGATTGCAGAGGAGGAAGCCCGGCAGATACAGGATCAGCTCAGTATTGGGAGTGCAGGGGATGGACTGATCTTTGACAGCCGTTTTTATCCATATTATGGCATGTTGGATGAGAAGGGTCGTCACTTATACCGTCAGATCTATGCAAATGCCGGTGAGCTTTATTCAGTATTTGCGCCGGTGGAGCCAACTACGGCAGGCCAGCTTAAAAATGTGTTTGCTGCGGTGTATAACGATCATCCGGAACTTTTCTGGATGGAAACTTCCTACGCCTGTAAATGCAGAAGCAACGGGCAATGTGTGGAAATAGACCTCCGGTTTAACCGTACGGCACAGGATCTGGAAAACGCAAGGACACTTTTTGATGAAAATGCAAACCAAATTCTGACAGCAGCGCAGAGTGCGGTAAGTGATTATGAAAAAGAAAAGCTTGTTCATGACGCCCTAATCGACAAGGTGAGTTATAATCTGAGGGCAGAGATGAATCAGAGCGCATACAGCGCATTGGTAAACGGGCAGACTGTGTGCGCCGGTTATGCCAGAGCTCTTCAGTATTTATTACAGCAGCTTAAGATTCCCTGTTATTACTGTACCGGGTATGCCGGAGAAAACCATGCATGGAATATCGTGGAGCTTTCTGACGGATATTATAATGTGGATGCCACATGGGATGATACAGGCGAGGGAGGTTACGAGTATTTCAACAAAACGGATGCGGATTACGCGGATACTCATGTGAGAAAGGAATTAGCAGTATATCTGCCGCCTTGTAACGGGCAGAGTTTCCGAAATCTGGAGCCCGGGCGGGAGGACGGAAAAAGGAGCCTTGAGGATATCGGTTTTTCTGAGAGTCAGATTCTTTATGATCTTCCGACATATCATGAGAATTGCTATGCCCAGGTGACCGCAAACGGGCTTGGAAGCTATACGTTTTACAGTGTTATTGAAGGGGAAGAGCTTTTGGAAGCCTGGTATACAGATTACCGGTCAGAAAACTACCGGCAGGAGTATATGGAGGAGGCAATGACGCAGATCGGAGCATCTGCCTGTGAAATAAGGTTATCTGTGGAGGAACTTCAGGGAGGGCGGTATCTGATTACTCACGAAGTGGTTCTGCACTGAAAAGATCTGACAAAAGAGCAGGAAAGAAAAGGAGAGAAAAATGAAATTTAAAATGGTTCATGAAAACTATAATGTCTATGATCTGCAAAAGTCCATGGATTTTTATGAGAAAGCATTAGGACTTAAAGAGAAAAGAAGGAAAGAAGCTCCGGATGGTTCCTTTATCATTGTTTATATGGGAAGTGATGAAAATGACTTTCTGTTGGAGCTGACTTGGCTTAAGGATATGGACAGACCTTATAACCTGGGGGACTGTGAATTTCATCTTGCCTTTCAGACCGATGATTTTGAAGCAGCCTATGAAAAACATAAAGAGATGGGATGTATCTGCTTTGAAAATCCGGAAATGGGAATTTATTTTATCACGGATCCGGATGGCTACTGGCTTGAGATTGTACCTTGAAAAATTAAAAATATTTATATTAACAGTTGACTCTGACGCTGCGTCATAGTTTATGCTGAATTTACACGGAGGAAGAAATATGAGAACTGTAAAGGAAGTCAGCAGACTCACGGGTGTAAGTGTGCGCACACTTCACCACTATGATGCGATCGGGGTATGTAAGCCTTCGAAAGTTACAGAGGCAGGTTATCGGCTGTATGACGATGCAGCACTTGAACGCCTGCAGGCTGTTTTACTATTTCGTGAACTGCAGTTCCCGCTGAAAGAGATCAGAGAGATGCTGGATAGTCCCGTCTTTGATCCGAAAGAAGCGCTGGATCAGCAGATCAGGCTATTGGAACTGCAGAAAAAGCACATTGAACAGCTTATTTCTTTTGCCCGTGAAATAAAGGATAAAGGAGTGAAGGAAATGAATTTTGATGCTTTTGATAAAACAGAAGTGGATCAGTATGCGGCAGAGGTTAAAGAAAGATGGGGAAATACGAAAGCTTACAAGCAGTGGGAAGAAAGAGCAAAGAAGAAGACTTCCGAAGAGCTTCGGGAGAGCAATGCAGGTCTTATGGCATTGTTTGCCGAGATCGGTGTCCGGAAGGAGCTTCTTCCGGAAGACGAAAGCGTGCAGCAAAAGATTGAGGAGCTGCAGAAGTTTATTACAGACAACTATTATACCTGCAGCGATGAGATATTGAGCGGTTTGGGACAAATGTATGTGAATGATGAACGTATGAAGCACAATATCGATAAAGCTGGAGGAGAAGGGACGGCTGAATTTGCCAGCAAGGCTATTTCATTTTATTGCAAAAAAAAGAAATAATGCACGAATAATTTGTAAAAGGAGAAAGCGGATGCTTGCAGCATCTGCTTTCTCCTTCTTCTCTTTTCCTTTACATTTTGATCAGTTCATATTCCCGATTTCCGATTCCGATTTTAGCGGCATGCTCTAAGCAGCTTTTCCATTCGGATTCCGGTGTAGAGTTAGTAAAGTGATCGTGGTGATCCACGAAATCGTCGCTTGCCATATTATCCGTAAGCTGGCTGTTAGGAAGGGGCGTGGAATTGATGCATGCATCGACGCAGGCCTGATCCAGAGCCAGAGGATCAAAGGAGGCAAACATTCCGACATTTGGAAGAATCGGGGCATCATTCTCACTGTGACAGTCACAGTTTGGTGAGACATCCACCACCAGGGAAATATGGAAGGAAGGACGTCCGGAGATAACTGCTTTGGTATATTCAGCCATACGGCAGTTCAGATCTTTGGTGGCCGCCCAGTTGGCAAATTCAATGGCATCAAAATTGCAGGCACCGATGCATCGGCCACAGCCTACGCAGTTATCTGCATTGATGGACATTTTATGAGCCCCTTCATCGTAACTAAGACCATTGTTGGCGCATTCGCGAAGGCAAGCACGACAACCCTTACATTTATCGGGATCGATCTGCGGTTTGCCGTTATTGTGCTGGTCTTTTTTGCCGGCCCGGGAGCCGCATCCCATTCCGATGTTTTTGATGGCACCGCCGAATCCGGTCATTTCATGACCCTTAAAGTGGCTCAGGCTGATAAAGATATCAGCATCCATGATCGCTCTGCCGATCTTTGCTTCTTTTATGTATTCGCCGCCTTCTACAGGAACGGCAATGTCATCGGTTCCTTTCAGACCGTCGGCAATAATGACGGGACAGCCTACGGTAAGAGGAGTAAAGCCGTTTTCCCAGGCGCATTCCAAATGTTCCAGAGCGTTTTTGCGGCTTCCGGGATAAAGAGTGTTGCAGTCGGTAAGGAAGGGATGACCGCCTAATTCCTTTACGACATCAGCAACTGCTTTGGCGTAGTTGGGACGAAGATAGCTGATGTTTCCCAATTCTCCAAAATGCATTTTGATAGCAACGAATTTTCCATCCATATCAATTTGATCAATTCCGGCCCGCCGGATTAGTTTTTTTAGTTTGGTGGGAAGTCCTTGCCCCAGTGTGGTACGAAAATCTGTAAAATATACTTTTGACTTTTCCATTTGAACTCCTTCTTTAATCATAATAAATTAAGGTTTACTTTTTTATTCTAGCTGATAGATGCATTTTGCGCAATGTAAAAATCATTGTTGGCGTAATGCAATATTTCATGTATAATCAATCGTGAAGGTCAAAAACGCAGAGGTTGAGTATATGGATTTATTTGAGTATATGCGGTCTGCAAATATGGAAAAGGAATCGCCTCTTGCAGCAAGGCTGCGTCCGGTCACCCTGGACGAGGTGGTGGGACAGCAGCATATTATTGGAAAAGACAAATTATTATATCGTGCAATCAAGGCAGATAAGTTAAGCTCCATCATTTTTTATGGGCCACCGGGAACCGGAAAGACCACACTGGCGAAGGTGATCGCCCAGACCACCAGTGGGGAATTCACCCAGATCAATGCGACGGTGGCCGGCAAGAAGGATATGGAGGAGGTTATTAAATCTGCCAAGGATATTCAGGGAATGTACGGAAAGAAGACGATTCTTTTTATTGATGAGATACACAGATTCAATAAGGGGCAGCAGGATTATCTTCTTCCGTTTGTGGAGGACGGTACCATTATCCTCATCGGAGCAACTACGGAAAATCCTTATTTTGAGGTGAACGGCGCGCTTTTATCCCGTTCCATTATTTTTGAACTGAAACCGCTGGAAAAAGAGGACATTAAGCAGCTTCTTAAGCGGGCAGTATATGACACCGAAAAGGGGATGGGCTCCTATGATGCAGTCCTTCATGAGGAGGCCATGGAATTTCTGGCGGATATTTCAGGCGGAGATGCAAGACATGCACTGAATGCCATTGAACTCGGAATTATGACCACCGAGCGGAGTGAAGACGGGAAGATCCATATCACGCTGGATGTGGCGCAGGAATGCATTCAAAAGAGAGCAGTACGTTATGATAAATCCGGAGATAATCATTATGATACGATTTCCGCCTTTATTAAGAGCATGCGGGGATCAGACCCTGATGCCGCAGTCTATTATCTGGCAAGGATGCTCTATGCAGGCGAAAGTGTCACCTTTATTGCGCGCAGGATCATGATCTGCGCAGCGGAGGATGTGGGAATTGCGGACCCGCAGGCATTGCAGGTCGCAGTTAACGCTTCTCTTGCGGTGGAGCGTGTAGGAATGCCGGAGGCACAGATTATTTTGTCAGAGGCGGCTATGTATGTGGCATGCGCGCCCAAAAGCAATGCCTGTGTGGAAGCCATCGGAGAGGCGATGGCAACTGTAGAGCAGACGGGAAATCTGGCAATACCGACCCATTTGCAGGATGCTCATTACAAGGGGGCAGCAAAGCTTGGTCATGGGACAGGCTATTTGTATGCGCATAATTACCGGAACAACTATGTTAAACAGCAGTATCTTCCTTACGAATTAAACGGCAGGGAATTTTATAAACCCTCAGGAAACGGATTTGAGGTTAAGGTAAAGGAACACTTGAAACGGATCAGAGAAGAAGCGTCGGATCAAGATATAGAAGCGGATTCATAAGTGGAAAGCCAAGTGTATAAGAAAGTCAAGGGTAAAAGAAAGCAAAGTCTAAAGGAAAGCAACACGGAAAAGGAAAGATAACATGAATTTAGAAACCGGAAAGAGAAGAAGGCCGGCAAGGAAAAGAAGAGTAAGAAAAACGAATAGAAAAGTATTAAGTTCGAAAGCAGGGGCGAGAAGCAGGATCATTAGCAGAATACTGATTGGATTGCTTATTTTTCTAACAGTAGGAGCGGCGGGAGTAGGAATATCCTTTCTGTTGAAGGAGGAACCAGAGGAGAAGCTCCCGGAGATCGAACTGACGGAAATCATGGAAGAGGTGATTCCGGAAGTGGAAGATGAGACAGATATAGGCAAAGGGATTCTGAATCACATTTTTACGGCGGGAGATGCTGTGCGGGATTCTTACGGGAAAAGACCCAAAAGTTATGAAGTATCGGAAATAAACGCATCGAATCTTGCAAACGTCAGTGAATGTGTCATCTCGGATACAGGAAGAGTTTCCGTTACGGTAACAGGCGAGGGGATTCCCAAGAGTGACGATAAATATTATTATTTATTTGCGCTGAATACCTACGATGATGGAATTACGGAAGGGATGGAATATCTTGACCGGGAATATAAGGACAGCGAAACAACCCTTTCGGCAGGTTTGAATTACAATACATCAGGAAGCCGCCTTTACAAAAAATTTGTGACAGCAGTGAAGCTGAACGGGGAATATGTGCAGGTGGGTACGCCCAGGTATATAACAAATCCGGAAGCAATCGCAAAGTATAGCTCAGTATTTCAGCAGCCGGCCTCCATAAAAGGAATCCTGGTTGATCCTAATAAGCTTCGTGGAAATGAACTGGATGATCTGGGGGTGAAACAGGCCGCCTATAACATTCCGGTTGCCAGACTTTTAGGTCCTACAACCCATGCGGCTTATCCTACCATTTATTATACATATAACGGAAAAACATACACCTTCAACGGACAGGTGATAGCGGAATACGATCTGGTATTCAGTACATTGACTGCGAAGGGAATCACCACCACGGCAATTATTTTAAATAATTATTCGTCCGCCTATTCGCAGCTCATTCATCCGCAGGCGCGCAGCGGCGGTTCCGCGCCGTACTACATGTTTAACGGCGCGGAGGAGTCCGGCGTAGAGTATATGGCGGCAATCGGATCTTTTCTCGCGGAGCGCTATTCGGGCAACAGCCATGGAAGAATATCTAACTGGGTCATTGCCAATGAGATCAACGCCCGTAAAGAATGGAATTATATGGCACATACGGATGTGAATACATACGTGGAAGAATACGCCAAGGCGTTCCGGGTGTTTTATACAGCAATTAAGAGTGTAAGCAGCAGTGCAAGAGTTTATATTTCTTTAGATCAGCAGTGGGATCGTAATATTAAGAATAACACCAATTATGATGCAAGAGATGTGCTTGACGTGTTTAACAGCAGTATTTCCGCCAAAGGAAATATTGACTGGGGCGTTGCGCAGCACCCGTATAATGTGCCGCTTACGGAAGCTAGAATCTGGAAATCTTCAAAATATGTAGAGCATAATGCGGGAACCTCCATGCTGACTATGGCGAATATTGAGGTATTAGTGAATTATTTAAGACAGGATCACTTCCTGAAGGATGACGGAGAGGTCAGAAGTATATTGATCAGTGAGCTGGGCTACACTTCGAAGGCCGGAGAAGCGAATCAGGCGGCCGCATATGCTTATGCATATTATAAGATGGAAGCTTATGAGGAGATTGACGGATTTTTGCTGAACCGGGAGACTGATGCGGCTGAAGAGGTGGCACAGGGGTTGGCGTTTGGTCTTTCCAGTGCAGGGGGAAATCGAAAACAGATTTATAACGTGTTTAAATATATTGATACACCGCAGCATGCGGAATATACTAATTTTGCCAAAAGCATCATTGGAATCTCCAATTGGAGTGAGATTGTCAGATAGCTGGCTGACTTTGTAGGCAGTGACATCAGTCGGGAAACAATATGACATTTAATGTCAGGAAAAAAGCTGACGGATCAGATACTGATAGATATCCTGATTTTTAGACTGCCAGTTATCACAAATAGAAATGGCAGTTTCTTCAGAGGGAACCGACAGAGTTATGTTAACCAAATCAATTCCATGATCCTTTGCGATTAGGTGGGCACTATATTCTCCGGAAGCATTTTTGTGGTAGTTAGCTAAAATAGATACATCATTGCGAAGTGAGAATTCATTTTGACGGAAAAATGTATCAACATCGGCCCGGATTCCTTCGTTAATGTTGCCGCGGAAAAAATTTAAGGTTTCCAGACCTTCCGGTGTAATACTCAGATGAGTCCGGTTACGAATCGTCTGCGATGTGATCAGGCCGGTATCGGTCAGTTCACCGATTGCCTGCTGAAGGGACAGAAAGGTAGTATATTCTTTTTCCAGGATAAAATCGCTGATCTGGGAGGTGGTCAGCGGAAAATCCACTTTGGAGAGCATATAAAGAATGATCAATTTATAAAGGGTCAGTGGGTCGCGCATAAAAACCTCCGTAGTTTATTGGAAAAACTTGCCCTGCCAGGCATCCATATCACGCATTTTCTGATGCAGGGTATTTAGCAGGTATCGCTTATTACTGCTAAAAGAAGGAGCAAGCAGCAGTGAGCGTTTCGCATCGCCGGTAACACGATGCACCACCAGATTGGGACGCAAGAGCGTCAGGCAGGTAATTAACAGATCAAGATAAGAATCCGGATCGTTTATAGTACAATAACGGTCCGGATCTTTTTTGTACAAATCTCCAAGATCAGTACCTTTTAAAACATGAAGAAGCTGGAGCTTGATGCCGGAAATAGGCGCATGGTTCAGGTAAGAGATTGTCTCCAGCATATCCGCCCTGGTTTCTCCGGGCAATCCCAATATAACATGGGTGATAACCGGAAGCCCGGCGTCATGCAGCCTCTTTACGCTGTCTTCAAAACAGGAAAGAGGATAACAGCGCCTTATAAAATCGGCGGTTCGCTGGTGGATCGTCTGAAGTCCGAGCTCAATCCAGATAAATTTTGGAGCAAACTCTTCCTTTAACCGGCACAATAATTCTAACACTTCATCGGGAATGGTATCCGGACGTGTGGCAATGGAAATGCCTGCCACCGATGGTTCCCTGAGCGCAAGACGATAAATGTTCTCCAAATAAGCGAGGGGACCATACGTGTTGGTAAAAGCCTGAAAATAAGCAATGTACCGCTGCCCGGTGGATTTACCGGCAAGAGCGCGGAGGCTTTCTTTATATGCATGATGAAAAGAAGCTTCCGGCGTCATGCCGGGCGCAAACAGGCTGGCAAAGTCACCACTGCCTTCACCGCTGCAAAAGATGCATCCCCGGGTATCAAGAGTGCCATCCCGGTTGGGACAGGTCAGACCCGCATTTAGTGAGACTTTGTAAAGCTTTTCACCAAAAGTGTTTTTACAATATGCATCCAGAGAGTAGTAGCGTTTGCCATGCCATACGTTTTGGAAAAATTCAGCCGAAGGTTTCGGGCTTGTATGTGTGAATTCTGTATTCATAGGCATATCTTAATAAATTTGGGTAGTTATCTGTTAATATGAGATTTTACTGCCTGGGAAACAACCTCCGCCACTTTGGGATCAAAGGCTTCCGGCATGATATTATTCTCATTCAACTGATCATCCGGTACAAGAGAGGCAATTGCCTGTGCGGCAGCCAGCTTCATTTCTTCTGTAATCTGAGATGCCCTGCCTTCCAAAGCGCCCTTAAAAATGCCGGGAAAGGCTACTACATTGTTGACCTGATTGGGAAAATCACTGCGTCCGGTTCCTACAACCTTTGCGCCCGCGGCTTTGGCAAGATCGGGCATGATCTCCGGAACAGGATTAGCCATAGCGAACAGGATCGCATCCGGATTCATGGAAGAAACCATTTCCGGGGTAACAATGCCGGGAGCGGACACGCCCACAAAGATATCGGCACCTTTAAGCGCATCGGCAAGAGAACCGGTTTCATTTTTTAAGTTGGTGACCTCCGCCATTTTTTGCTGCATCCAGTTAAGACCTTCCGTCTTTTGGGATACAATTCCTACCTTATCGCACATAATTATGTCAGGAAAGCCGTAAGTGAGCAGAAGCTTTGTGATGGCAACACCGGCGCTTCCTGCACCGTTTACAACTACCCGGCAGTCTTCTTTTCTCTTGCCGACAACTTTCAGAGCGTTGATAATGCCTGCAAGAACCACGATTGCCGTGCCATGCTGGTCATCGTGAAAAACAGGAATATCCAGAATTTCTTTCAAGCGTTCCTCAATTTCAAAGCATCTGGGAGCGCTGATATCTTCCAGATTGATTCCGCCGAAACCGGGGGCAAGATAAGTGACTGCTTTGATGATCTCTTCCGTATCCTGGGTATCCAGACAGATCGGAACAGCATTGACACCGCCGAATTCCTTAAACAATACGGCCTTACCCTCCATGACCGGCATTGCGGCATAGGGACCGATGTTGCCGAGGCCTAGAACAGCGCTGCCATCGGAAACTACAGCTACCGTGTTTGCTTTCATGGTATATTTGTATGCTGCCTCGGGATCTTCGGCAATTACCTTACAGGGTTCAGCTACACCGGGCGTGTATGCAAGTGATAAATCTTCCCGCGATTTTACAGGGGTTTTGGATATGGTTTCAAGCTTTCCGTTCCACTGTTCGTGGAGCATTAATGCCTTTTCATTTGTGGTCATAATAGTTACCTCACTTTACTTTTTAAAATGTATCGACTGTTTTATTCTATAATATTTTTTAACAGGGTGCAATGGCGAAAGTAGTACTTCAAGAAGTAGTACTTCTTGAAGTACTACTTTACTTCCTTGACAGGATATGGTAATATATGTAGTAATTAAAACTACATATTACGGCTAAGAATAAGAAATGCAAAGATTTGAACAACCACATATCAAAGTGTATTGGACAAAGAATGGAAATGGAGAAACAGTATGAGTTATAAAATTGTGGCAGACAGTTGTTGTGAATTTCCGGAAGAGTACAGGGAAGATCCCAGATTTCAGAGGGTTCCGCTTGAGCTTATGGTGGAGGATGAGGTGATCATCGATGACGAGACCTTTGATCAGGCATCTTTTTTGAAAAAAGTTGCAGATTCGCCCAGGTGCCCTAAATCCTCCTGCCCATCACCTGAAAAGTTTATGGAGGCTTACCAGACAGATGAGGAGAATGTATTTGTTTTTACGCTGTCCTCAAAACTGAGCGGCAGCTATAACAGTGCTGAACTTGGTAAAAAGCTTTACCATGAAAAATACGGAGAAAAAAATATTTATGTTTGTGATTCGGAGTCTGCGAGCTGCGGAGAGACACAGCTTGCGCTGAAAGCGGTCCAATGGTCGGAGGAGGGGCTGCCCTTTCAGGAAATCTGTCAGAAGCTTGCCAATTATCGGGATCATATGAATACTTATTTTGTATTAAATAATCTGGAAACGCTGCGGAAAAACGGAAGGCTTTCGCTGGTTAAGGCACTGGTGGCGTCCACTTTAAGCATAAAACCGGTTATGGGAGCCACGAAAGGTGAGATCATTCAGCTCGGTCAGGCAATCGGGATTAAGAAGGCGCTTGCAAAGATGGCGGAGATCGTGGCAAAGGAAGCAGTTCATCCGGAGGAAAAAATGCTGATGATCACTCACTGTAACTGCAAAGAGCGCGCGGAGAGCGTGAAGAAGATGATACTGGAGAAAGTCAGAGTAAAAGGGGTTATCGTGATGGACACCAGAGGGGTCAGCAGCATGTATGCCAATGATGGCGGGGTTATCGTGACATTGTAAATAGGATTTGGGCATCAAAACTTGAGAGTCAAGAGTTGATGCCCAAATTTTCAATAGGGAGTGTAAATTAGCGAAGTTATTTGCACCTTTTCAGGGTGTTTGTTTTGAAAAATCTCCTATTTTGCCCAGCAGGTTTCCAACACTATGATACATACCCGAATAAACTATAGGGTCAAATTTGGTGAGATCAATATCAAAAGTACCATCACATGCCAGCTCTTCATCCACTTGAACATTTTTTATCTGGCAGAAAAAGGTAGTAGATTCCCCTGTTTCAACTGATCGAACAACTTCACATTCATATACCCATCGGCTTGCACCAAGAATAGGGACATCCACAACTTCGCCTCTGCAAACATTGTATGGGATTCCATCCTTCATACTGTCTTTTGCGTGGTGCAGACCAAAATAGTCCACAAGTTCAAGCATATCCGTACTAGCCAGATTTACACTTAAAATACCTGTTCTGATAACATTCTGTTTAGTCATTTTCGTACCATACATACTAATGACCAACAAATAATCCTGATCCTTCTCACAGGTAACGCTGATCCAGGTAATTGGGGCAAAATTATGTGATCCATCCTCATTGTTTGTGCCAATAATAAATGTTGGTTGAACGCACATTGAAAAATGAGTTCCTAATGATTTTTTCTTTATATTTTTCACTTCTTTTCCTCCTAAAATATTAATCAATATTATCCATATCAAAGCTTTCTTTCTTCAAATCATAATACTGTCTTCCTCTTAGTGCTGTAAATTTCAGGACACAGTAATCGGGATCAGTCACACCGCCGGGATAATACAAGGTATCACCGGTTTGCCATATTTCTTTCTTGATTTCCGGATCTTGCAGAACTTCCATTGTTCCGACAAGCATGATCCCTTCATAGCGGAAACGTCCCCGATGGTAAAAATAGATGCTGGCTTTGGGGTTGTCTATGTATTGCTCGGTTCGCATAGAAGAGGTATTGGTGGAAAAATAAAAGCAGTTCCCTTTTATTTTGCGGGGAGTAAACATTGCTTTTATATTGGGGAAACCATCCTCATCCACTGATGCAATAAATGCCGTTTTCTGTTTTTGGATAAAGTCAAATAAATGTTCTCTTGTCATATTAAAAATCCTCCTTTTCTGCAGTTGTCAGTGTGTTTAATATTCTGTCAAGGTATTTTTCAAATTGTTGCTGTTCTTCAAGTGAAAATCCCTGATAGAACAGGATATTCATTTGCTGGGATACCTCCTCATACCTGCTTTGCAGGGATTTGGCGTAATCGGTCAGGGAAATGATGGTCTGGCGGCGGTTCGTGGGATTGATATTCCGCTCCAGCATTCCTTTTTGAACCATGCCATCCACCACGATGGAAACTGTATTAACGGCAAGTGATGTCTGGCGGCTGATTTCACTGACAGTGAGATGGTCGGATTTCCACAGGATGAATAGAATGCGACCCTGACCGCCGCTGATCTGAATATCATTTTGGGCAAGGAGCCGCTCAAAAATCCGGTCCTGAAGCTGTTTAATCTGCGTAATATAAAATCCACCTTTTGTTTCCAATATCAAACACCTCGAATCATGTTAGAACATTTCTATATAGAATAATTGAAGTATGACATAAATAATGAAGAATGTCAAATATTTTTTTATCCCATGACGCTATTGACAATTAATATTGTATCATTTACAATTTAAAACAGATGTTGCAAAACACTTGTTTTATATAAAAGGAGATAATATGCCGCCAAAAGCTAAGTTCACAAAAGATGAAATTATTGAAACAGCATTAGATATTGTCAGGGAAGAAGGGTTTGAAGCATTGACAGCCAGGGCGCTTGGGGCGAAGCTTGGCAGTTCCGCAAGACCAATCTTTACAGTGTTTCAAAGTATGGATGAGGTACAGCAGGAGGTCATGAAAGCTGCCAGAGCTCTGTATGACAGTTATATTGCACAGGCGTTATCGGGGGAGCGGGCATATGAGCATGCCTTTAAAAGTGTAGGAACCCAGTATATCCTTTTTGCATGCAAAGAACCGAAGCTGTTTCAGCTTTTGTTTATGAAAGAGAAAGATAATCCACCGGATTTTGCAGGTGTTTTACCTTTGATTGATGAAAATTATGAGTTAATTCTTGGTTCGGTCCGCGATGATTACAAGATAAGCGATGCATTGGCGTTAAGGCTGTATAAGCATTTGTGGGTATATACACATGGTATTGCATCTTTGTGTGCTACCGGTATGTGTCGGTTTAGCGGAGAAGAGATCAGTGAAATGGTAACTGATGTGTTCTCTTCTTTGCTGGCGAAGTTTGCAGCAGAAAAAAGAGATGAGGAGAGAAAAGAAAGGGGAGAACAATGATTGAAGTAAAAAGTGTTCAAAAGTCGTACGGCAGCGGTGAAAGCCGTTTTCTTGTATTAAAGGGAATCAGCTTGAAAGTAAATACCGGAGATTTTGTAGTTATTTTAGGAGCTTCCGGTTCCGGAAAATCCACATTATTAAATATAATGTCAGGGCTGGAAAGTCCGGATCAGGGAGCGGTCCTTTATGACGAAACAGATATAACAAAGCTGTCTGATTCGGAAAGAACGAAGTTTAGGAAGGATAATATCGGTTTCATTTTTCAGCAGTATTATCTGCTTCCTAACATGACTGTGGAAAAAAATGTAAAAATGGGTGCGGATCTGGCGAAAAATACGGATTACAAGACCATGCTTGAGGCAGTGGGACTTGGGGAGAAAATGAAGAAATATCCCAGCGAGCTTTCGGGCGGAGAACAGCAGAGGGTTTCCGTGGCAAGAGCACTGGCAAAAAAGCCCAGAGTGTTGTTTTTGGACGAACCTACAGGAGCTCTTGATGAACAGACCGGACGGCAGGTGCTTGATTATATCTGTAAATTACATAAGGAATACGGATTCACTATTGTGATGGTAACACATAATCAGAATATTGCGGAAATGGCAGGTATGGTGATTAGGATGAACAGTGGGAACATTTCAGAAATCTACACCAATTCTGTAACAAAAAATGCTTATGAGATAGGATGGTGATTGCTGTGGTTGTAGGGATAAAAGATGCGGCAAAGCTTACCGGAATATTTATAATCGTCTGTTGTGCTGTGCTTGTATGCACACTGTTTTTGAATTTTAATATTGATATTGCAGGAATCCGGGATGAAATTACTTCCCAGCAGGTGATGCTTTTTTATGAAGCGCAGGTGTCGACGGCAAAAGTGGTCAGTTCTCTGTGCGGAGGCTGTCTTTTGATCACATCAGTGATCATGTTAATCTTTTATATTAAGCATTATGTTGATACCCACAAAAAGGAGCTTGGTATTTTAAAGGCAATAGGTTATTCTGGTGGAAAGATTGCAGTTAACTTTTGGGTATTTGGAAGCAGTGTTTTCCTTGGAGCATTAGCAGGTTTTGCGGGAGCGTGGATGATGATGTCTGCATTTTATGAAGTGCAGAATGAGGATAAGATTCTTCCGGCGATGAGTCCTCATTTCCATCCGATTCTCTTTTTGTCATTGGTGATACTGCCTGCAGTTCTGTTCGGGATTATTTCAATTTTTTATTCGTTTTTAAAATTAAAAGCCCCGGTACTTAGATTGTTGAAGGAAAGCTGGCAAATACCGACGGGGAAAGAAAAACATAGGGAGAAAAGAGAAGAAAAAGGCGGAGAGCGTCCTTTTCTGGATGAACTGAAGAGAAGTACCCTTCGTGATAAGAAAACACTGGTGTTCTTTATTATTTTTGCTTCCTTTTGTTTTGCCTCTATGACTCAGATGTCTTTTAGCATGGATGAACTGGCAAGCGCCATGATGGGGATCATGATTATGCTGATTGGTATCGTTTTGGCCTGCACAACTCTTTTTCTGGCAATTACAACCGTGATAAACGGTAATAAGAAGACCATTGCCATGATGCGTGTATTCGGATATTCCCAGAAGCAGTGCTGCCAGGCTTTGCTTGGAGGATACCGGCCTATGGGGTACATTGGTTTTGCAATCGGAACTATCTATCAATATGTCATACTGAAAGTTGCGGTGTATGTCATTTTCAAAGACATTGAGGGAATGCCGGAATATGGGTTCGATTTTAAGGCAATGCTAATAGCTCTTGCAGCGTTTCTGGTAATTTATGAAACTGTGATGTATCTTTATTCGGAGAAGTTGAAAAAGATTTCCATTAAGGAGGTTATGTTGGAGTAAATTAACGTTTAGCTGGGTTACAGAGATCAATATAAAACTCGGATAGAATCAAATTCTACGTCGCCACACTTCCGTTCTACAAAAAGCGTAATGGTGCTAAGCTCGTTAAGAACCTTGCTAAGCACCAACGCTTTTTGAAGGGCTCCTTTAGAATTTGAGTTCTATCCGAGTTTTAAGTTATTGGCTGACGGAAAACCAGTTAATGACTCCACTATAGTTGCCCAGTCTACTGCTCGGCTGTCTGCCAAAAAGTGGACCATTTAATATTAGCTGAGCTGCCAGTTGGGATTTGCGTTATTCGATAACCCAGCTCAGATGAAAAGAAATCCTTGAGGAAACAATTCGCGAACGCTTTATCGAGCGTGTTGACGAGAGGCTTTCTTTTCATCTGAGCGGATGTCTCGCATATGCATACCCCAGCTAAACGGTAATTTGAGAACACTGCGCATAGCAGTTTTTTAATGTGTTGACATTAGCAGTAGAATTGACTATAATGTACCTGTTCAATAAGTACATTGTAGCGTGAGAGGATAAAACATGGAAATTATTATCAGCAACAATGCCAATAAACCGATTTATGAGCAAATTACCTCTCAGATCAAGGCGATGATTATGAGCGGGGAGCTGCAGGCAGGGGATACAATTCCATCCATGCGAGCGCTGGCGAAGTCGATCCATGTAAGTGTCATTACGGTTCAAAAAGCATATGAAGATTTACAGAGAGATGGATTTATTGAGACCACAGTTGGGCGTGGAAGCTTTGTATCGGCACAGAACAAGGAATTTTATCAGGAAGAGCAGCAGCGTATTGCAGAAGAACATTTGCAGGCGGCCGCTGAAATTGGGCGGATGAGTAATATCTCGCTAAGTAAACTAACAGAACTGCTGGCTCTGTTTTATCAGGAGGATGAATAGTGTGGAAAATCTTTTAGAATTGCAGTCAGTTTCAAAGGCATTTCCAAAGTCGGACTTTATGCTGGAGCAGGTAACATTTTCTTTGCCATATGGATCTATTTTAGGCTTTGTGGGAGAAAATGGTGCAGGAA
The DNA here is from genome assembly GCA_947174495.1 of uncultured Lachnospiraceae bacterium. GTDB lineage: Bacteria > Bacillota > Clostridia > Lachnospirales > Lachnospiraceae > Suilimivivens. The sequence goes on from CAMWJC010000023.1 coordinate 40,422, forward strand.
AGACAACGACCATTGGATGCATTTTAAATACAATCCGGAAAGAAAGCGGAACGATAAAACTGTTTGGCCGGGAAATGCAGGATAGTGATACGGATATGAGAGAGAAAATCGGTGTTGTCTATGACGGCGATAATTTTCCTGCCTACTGGACTGCGAAGCAGTTATCACAGGTTATGGGTGGAATTTACAGCAGATGGGATCAGCCTTTGTTTCTGAAATATTTGGAGGAGTTCCATTTGCCGGTTGGACAGAAAATTAAACATTACTCCAGAGGAATGACTATGAAACTGGCTATTGCTGCTGCATTAGCACATCATCCTCAGTTATTGATTCTGGATGAGGCAACCAGCGGACTTGATCCTGTTATGCGTGATGAAATGTTGGATGTGTTTCTTGAATTTGTGCAGGAAGAAGATCATTCCATTCTGATTTCTTCTCATATAATAAGCGATTTGGAAAAAATTGCTGATTATATTGCATTTATTCATCATGGAAAGATGATTATGACGGTATCCAAAAATGATCTGGCGTACCATTATGCAGTTATGCGCTGCAAGGAAAGTCAGTTTCAGCGATTAGATCCCGGCGATATTCTTGCATATAGAAAGCGGGATTTTCAGATTGATGTATTAGTCCGGGATAAAAAAGAGGCAGAGCGGAAATACAAAGATGCCGTTATAGACCATGTTTCGGTTGAGGAAATCATGCTGCTGTTGGTGAAAGGGGAGCGAATATGAAGGGATTATTGAGAAATAATTTTTTTGCCGTGTGTGCAAATGCAAAAGTATTTTCTATTTTCATGATCTCATTTGGTGTTTTTGTTGTGGCTGTCGTCAGTCAGTCACTATTGATCGGTTATGTGATGATTGGGATGGTGGGATTTTCCGTAAATGCGGCTGCCGTTGCCAAAAACGAGTTTTCATCAAAATGGGGAAAGTATAAGCTGACTTTACCGGTGAGACGGATAGAGATTGTAAGGAGTCTGTTTTGGAATCAGATTATCTGGCTTGTCATAGGAGCATTTTTTGCCGGAATAGGAGTGAGTTTATCCTGGCTTTTGCATGGCTGCCCATTTGATCAGCAGATAGACATATTCACTATGTTTGCGCTGGGAATCAGCATGAGTCTTTTTATGGGGGCTGTGTTCTTTCCGCTATTCTATTTGGTTGGTGAAGAAAGAAGCGAGGTGCTTTTAATTATTTCTTTACTCTGCGCGTTTTGTATCAATTTTGTAATCATAAGTATAATGAATGATCTGTTAGATCCGGGGATTATTGCTGTTTTAACGGGAAATGCGGTTATGATCATCAGTTCAATATTCATGTTTGCATTATCATATTGGCTTACAGTGGAGATTTTTAAAAGAAAAGAATATTGAAAAGATTATCAAAATTTTATAAATATTTTATT
>CAMWJC010000024.1 GCA_947174495.1 uncultured Lachnospiraceae bacterium
ACATTGGAGTGGAATTTAATCCTACAAAGTGGAATTTACTTTTTCAACTCACCAATGACTTTTTTTTCTTAGACGGCGACATTCAGTTTAGGACATGAACCAAAATCCCTATAGGCGGAGAGGCTTAGTTGACAATTAGTTTTAGCGGATATATACTTTTGCACAGATGCAGACGATTGCGAAAATAAGTTGACTACCGAAAGAAACATGATCAAAGAGGTTATAATAAATAGATGATTGAGAAAGATAAGTTTCATGTTTTAAATTATGTAAAAAAGGAAGAATACTCCGCCAGTATGGAGGGAATGAGGTACATGCTGCGCAAGAAGGATAGCGGGGATGGAGATGTACTAGAGGTAATTATCTGGCCGGAACCTTATTGCTACGCGAAAACAGAGGAAGAGAAAAAACAGCGCATGGAATTTCCGTTTTCGGCGGAGGGTGTTATGCAGGCAGCAGACTGGTTAAATGAGCAGTATACGGAACAAAAACCATTGTGGGAGCTTTCGAAAAGAATGGCGTTGTAGAAATATAGAAAAAAAATCATTTTTATGTTGAAATAGAGCAGGATGGTGAATTATAATAGGAGTAGTTAACATAACGCATTAGGAAATTGTAGGGGAGATAGTAAATGACAACATTGGCTTTTGACAATCAGAGATTTAACAGGGAAGTATCTTTTTGTAGAGTATATGATCGGGAAAGCAAAGAAAAATTAGAAAAAATTTTTTTACAAAACAGAATTTCCTATTTTATTGAATGGCAGGAGCGGCCGCTGTTATCCAGATTATTCGGATCAGACAGAAAGAAAGAAAAGAATATATTCGTTATTCGTATCAATGAAGCGGATGTAGAGAGAGCGACGCAGCTTGTTCAGGGAATGGAGGCAGTCAAGCTTAAAAAAACGAAAGAAGATTAAGAAAATCCCGGGAGATATGCCTGGGATTTTTTGACATAAGGACGGCCCGCATAGCGTGACGTCCATTGCTTTGTGAGGCGAAATCAAGCCGATTTTTTGTAGGAGAGCAGATGAAAAAAGAAGAGAAGAACGTGGAAAAAAGGGTGGAAAAGAAAAAACAAGCAGTACTGTGTCCGGTGTACCAGAAGTGTGGAGGCTGTCAGCTTTTGCACATGGATTATAACAGGCAGCTAAAGTGGAAAAAGGAACAGGTGAGCCGGTTACTTGAACCGTATGGTAAAGTAGAAGAAATAATCGGCATGGAAAATCCTCTTCATTATCGATGTAAGGTTCATGCTGTTTTTGGAAGAGACCGGAAGGGAAATATCATTTCCGGGATTTATCAGAACGGGACACACAGAATTGTGCCGGTGGAAAGCTGTCTTTTGGAAAATACAAAAGCGGATGCCATCATAGGAACCATTAGAGGGTTGCTTAAGTCCTTTAAGATTAAGGTTTATGATGAGGATACTGATTACGGCCTGCTTCGACATGTGCTGATCCGGACCGGATATGCGACAGGACAGATTATGGTTGTTCTGGTACTTCGTTCACCTATCCTGCCGTCAAAAAACAATTTTGTAAAGGCGCTTTTGAAGGAACATCCGGAAATTACAACAGTGGTGATTAATGTAAATGACCGGAAGACCAGCATGGTGCTGGGGGATCGCCAGCAAGCCATTTATGGTTCAGGCTACATAGAGGATGAACTTTGCGGAATGCGTTTTAAAATATCGCCCATGGCGTTTTATCAGGTGAATCCTGTTCAGGCCGGAAAGTTGTACAAAAAGGCAATCGCCTATGCCGGTTTTACCGGAAAGGAGTATGTGTTAGATGCTTATTGTGGGACAGGGACTATTGGAATGATAGCAGCGCCCCACGCAAAGCAGGTGATTGGAGTAGAGTTAAACCGTGATGCGGTTAAGGATGCCATAGCGGGAGCAAAGAAGAATCAGTTGTCCAATATTCGTTTTTATCAGGCGGATGCGGGCGACTTTGCAGTGGATATGGCAAGGGCAGGCGAGAAGGTGGATGTGGTGCTTATGGATCCGCCACGTTCCGGAAGCAGCGAAAAGTTTCTTGAGGCTTTAAGGACGCTTAGACCGAAAAAAATCGTGTATGTATCCTGTAATGCGGAGACACTGGCAAGGGATTTAAAATTCTTGTGTAATAATGGTTATCGATTAAGGAGAGCGGCTGCAGTTGATATGTTTCCTTATACCGATGATATTGAGATGGTGTGCCTTCTGGAAAATTAATGTATGTTGGCAGAAGTCGTACATAATATACGAATTAAAAATTGCATGTAACAGGCCGGAATGATATGATAGTGATAAAATAGTTTGTTTTTGACACGGGAGGGAGGAACAGTTAATATGCTTGCATTAGTTAAGACACCGGTTGCATGTCTTATATTCATGATATACATGATAGGTTTTTACTATCGGAAGCCCCACATCCCGGTTAAATCTACCAAAGTATTTCAGCGGCTTATCATTGTAGCTTTATTGAATTCATCGTTTGATCTGATTACAATTTGTACGGTAAATCATAGAGATATGGTTCCTGATTTTTTAAATCTGATTGCTCATATCATATATTTAATGTCTATTTTAACGTATATTTATCTACTGTTTTTATACATGAGAAGTTTTTTGGAGATAAATTTAGATTTTTCCATGCAAGTAAGAGTGTTACAGAGTCTGCCTTTTATTATATCCACCGTGGGGATATTCCTGCTGCCGATTACTTATGTTCATGGAAATACAACAGATTATTCTTTAGGCCCCAAAGCCTATGCTCTGTATGGGAGTCTGGTGATTTATCTGGTTTTGATTCTGTATTACTGTCTTCGCTATTGGAGGATTTTGGATGGTGAGAAGCGGCTTGCTATTATCCTTGCTGTGCCTCTTTTTGTGATCACTGCTGTGATTCAGATGCTGATTCCGGAAACATTAGTGGTAGTAGTCTGTGCAACACTGATTCTTCTCGGTCTGATACTCAGTAATGAGAATACAGAGAAATATGTGGATGAGAAGACCATGCTGTTTAATCAATATTCCTTTGAAAAGGTGCTGGAGGGATTCGACTTTGAGAAGCAGAAGCCGGTTATAGCAGTTCTTTGCTTTTGCAAGACAGAAAACAGTCTGGACTGGAAACAGGATGATATGATTTTAAATGATATTTATAAAGAGATAAAGCAATATCATTTGTACGGATACCGGGTCTGTGAGAATGGCGTAGTATTTATCAGCAGTGCGGAGGAGAAAGCCGAGGGAGTATTGCAAAAGATTAAAAATGATGTTGAAGAAAAGTATGGAAAAGATACTATAAGTATTGAGACGAAGTTCCTGGCAGGGGATACCGTAATTACAAGAGCCAGCTGCATGCGTAACATTATTGCCTTTTGTTCAGAAGCAGGCAGCCGTCTTGCCTATATTGATTATCTTACAAATATTTATAATCGTAATGCTTTGGAGCGGGATCTGGATAAGCTGCAAGAAAATGAAAATATTTGCTATTTTATTGCTGATTTAAATGATTTGAAAATAGTGAATGATACAATCGGTCATTCAGCCGGCGATAAGCTTTTGCAGAACTTTGCCCGTCTGCTTACAGAGACGGTTGGAGAAGATGGAAGGGCATATCGGCAGGGCGGAGATGAATTTGCAATTTTGTATAGTAAAAATGCACAATATTTGATAAATAGTCTGGACAAATTGTGCAAAGACTATAATCAGTCCTGTACGGTTCCGATCAGTTATGCGATTGGTTATTGCCTGATCCAAGATGAAAACTTCCGGGATGCTGCAGATCAAATGATGTATGCAGATAAAAGAAAGAAAAAACAGCAGAGGTAATATTATTGCTCCTTTTTGCAGATAATATAACAGTTGTATTAGAAATCAATATGTGAAATGGAGGAATAATTTATGATGTTGCCCAGTATTTTTAGAGATAACTTATTTGATGAGATGATGAATTTCCCTTTTGAGGATGATTTCTTTGGAAGAAAGAATATGGTACGCAAAGGTTCCGCAAAACCTATGATGAGTACGGATGTAAAGGAAAACGAAAACGGTTATGAGATTGCAATTGAACTCCCGGGTTTTAAGAAGGAAGAGGTTTTGGCGGATCTTGCAAATGGTTATCTGACAATCAAAGCAGAAAAAGAAACAGACAATGATACAGAAGAAAATGGCAGCTATATCCGTAGAGAGCGCTATTACGGAAGCTGTTCCCGAAGCTTTTATGTAGGAGAAGCGGTTGGGGAAGAGGATATCAAAGCTAAATTTGAAAATGGACTTTTGAAGCTATCGGTTCCCAAAAAGGATACAAAAGAAATGGAAGTATCTAAAAGAATAGCAATTATGTAAAAAGGAGGAGAAATGGAACCGATATTTTTAAAAAAGCAAAACGAGGTATTGTATTTGATAACGGGAGATCAGGAACAGGTGGATACATTGCGAAAAGAAGGGTACAACGTTTTGGATTCGAGTATGTCGGAAGGAGCAGGTGAAAAGCATATTCCGCTTATAGAAAAGACCGGGCAGAGGATTGTTGTAAAAGTAGGAAGCGTTTTTCATCCTATGACAAATGAGCATAGCATTGGCTGGGTGTTTTTGGAAACGGAAAAAGGAGGACAAATCGTAAAATTGACTCCAAATAGTGAGCCAGTGGCGGAATTTTGTGTTGCGGACGGGGATGCGGCTGTTGCCGCTTATGCATACTGCAACCTGCATGGTCTTTGGAAAATGGAAATCCTAAAATAATTACAAAATGAAATGCAAAAAAGTAGGCTCTTTCCGAGCGGGCACAGAAATGTTTCCACTCAGAAAGAGCCCGTTTTTCAGCTAGCTTTAATCGAATAAAGAAGTGCCAAATTTTATCTTGCGAAAAATTTTATATCCGAGAGTTCCAAACAAAGAAAAAACAATATATAAAGAAGAGGCGGCGCCGGTAGCTCCTCCCACAAAGACTAAAGCATATATAATAATATTCATCGATTTATCTCCTTTTTTCTGATTAGTAGATTATTTAAGAAAAAAGGAAATCAGATTTTTGTCCATCCTTAAAATGGATATATTGAATGATAATTATGTGCTTTGGAATGTTGTAAGATATCCCATGAGCAAGAAAAGAGTGGGTAGAAGAATTTTTGTGCAAGAGCGCGAGAAAAGCACACAGAAAAGCAAAGCCCTGACGACCTGTCCGGTAGTCTGTTTTTCCAAGCCCACGTCTGGTATTAACAACGGCATTCTCGGAAGAGAATGTTTTGCCCGGCATAAAGCGTTGAACCGGAAAAGTTTTCCCGGCGGGAATAATTTCAGATTCCGGATGAGCGGATAGGGAATTGGATAACTCCAAGGAGGCGCACGCAGATAAAGAATATGTCTGAACATTTTCAAGACAGATTCCTAAAAGAAGTAGGCATATGAGTAGAAAAAGCCCTATAGTTCTTTTTTGGTGCTTGTAGATCATGATACACTCCCAAAATAATAATGATTTTCGAAAACAACTTTTCTAAAATTATAACAAAGAATTTTCGGCAAGACAATCAAATTATTTATATGTTCGGTACGGAAAATGGCGTTGCGAACTCAGATAGCTTTGGTATAATAGGTATAGTAGCATTTTGTAGTGGCAGGGAAACTGTCCGGAAAGGAAGTAAGGATGAGAAAGAAGAAAGAAATACTGTTGGAGATACTTGACTGGTCAAGAGTCATACTTACAGCGTTAGTATTGGGGTTTCTGATCAGTAATAAGCTGATTGCCAATGCGCAGGTCCCGACCGGTTCCATGGAAAACACCATAATGCCAGAGAGCCGTATTATTATCAATCGGCTTGCCTATGTTAGTGAGGAGCCAAAGCGTGGAGATATTATTTCCTTTTATTTCCCGGATGATGGAAAAACCAACTTTTTAAAGCGTATTATCGGATTACCGGGAGAGACAGTGCTTGGAAAAGACGGAAATGTTTACATAGATGGTGTAGTTCTTGAGGAAAATTATTTAAAAGAGTCGATGGAAGGAGAATTTGGCCCGTTCCTCGTACCGGAAGATTCTTATTTTGTTATGGGAGACAATCGGAATAATTCTTGGGATTCCCGATATTGGACAAATTCTTTTGTGGAGAAGAAGGCGATTGCAGGTAGGGCGGAATTTGAGTATTATCCGGAGCTGAAGTGGCTGCGGCAGAAGGAATGAGTGTTATAGTTATAGATAACGGCAAATTTATTTGTTGTTTCCTATATGTGATCAGGATAGCGAAGAGGAGAACACAGGATGAAAAAGACAGCAAAAGTAAAACTTGCACTGGAAATCATAGAAAGACTAAAGAAAGAATATCCGGATGCCGGCTGTACTTTGGATTACAATCAGGCATGGAAGCTTTTGGTAAGTGTCCGGCTGGCAGCGCAGTGTACGGATGCAAGAGTTAATGTGGTAGTACAGGATCTATATGCCAGATTCCCAGATGTGGAATCATTGGCAGCAGCGAAAGTGGAGGATATTGAAGAGATCGTTAAGCCTTGCGGACTTGGACACAGCAAAGCGCGGGACATCAGTGCCTGCATGAAAGTGCTGAAGGAAAAATATGATGGCAGAGTGCCGGAGGATTTCGATGCTTTGCTGGCATTGCCAGGGGTAGGACGCAAAAGCGCAAACCTGATTATGGGAGATGTATTTGGTAAGCCCGCCATTGTAACCGATACTCACTGCATCCGCCTGGTGAACCGTATGGGGCTGGTGGATGGAATCAAAGAGCCTAAGAAGGTGGAAATGGAATTGTGGAAGATCATTCCGCCTGAGGAAGGAAGCGATTTTTGTCACAGACTGGTATACCACGGCAGAGAAGTATGCACAGCACGGACAAAACCATATTGTGACAAGTGTTGTTTAAAGGATATCTGCGCTAAGGCGGGGATCTAATCGAAATGTTTACCAGATGCTTTTGACTGATTTGGAGGGAGATATCATGTCAGAGATTAAGAAAAGTAAATATAATGAACCGGCGGATATAGTAATTTATGTTAAGGATCGTGGAATAGTCCTTAGGGAAAAATCCTTGATCGCCATTGACAAGGAGAAGTGTAAGACAGCAGCTGTAGGGAATGAGGCTGAAGGGTTAGATCAGGGACCGGAGGGCCCGGTTGCAGTCATTTCTCCTCTGCGGCAGGGAATGATAACGGATTTTATTGTGGCAAGAGAAATGTTTAAGGGACTTTTTGAAAAGGCTCAGGTTAAGGTAAAAGGAGTTCAGCGTCCGAAGCGGATTGCAGTCAGTGTTCCTAAGGGAATATGTGAGGTTGAACTTAAAACATATGTGGATTTGTTCAGTGTAACCTTTAATATGAATGTTCCCTTATCATGCTTTACTGACATGGAAATGAATGAGTTTATTGAAACATCTGCAGATAAGTACAAAGTCATCGTAGGCATTACTAAGGATAATCCGGCAGCTTACATTAGGGAACAGCTTAAATATACCCTGAAATATTCGAAAGAAGCAGGGATTGGCAGAGAAGAGGTAATGCAGATGCTACAGAAAGAAATCTGATTCAAATGCGCAGGATATTCATACTGATTCTCACTTGGTTTGATTTCTCATTCCATGCTTTATGATCCAATCCTGCGCTTTGCTTTGCCCTGATTTTTTCCACATGGAAATAATGAATTCTGCCTTTTCCGGCGCATCTTTGTACAGGTCATTTAAATTGTTCCCAACACTTTTTTGAACAAATTTTTCCGGATCATCTTTCAAATTTGTAAGGATCTCTGTGTAGCGTTCAAATTCGTCCAGTGCAACATACAGTTTCTGAGACCAAGGAAGACGGATACGGACACCTTCACTTGCCAGTCTGCGGACATGGACATTTTGATCCTTTGTCCAGAGAATCAATTCGTCCATTATTTCTGCAGGGTGTTCTCTTAACAGAGGGCGGATAGCAAATTCGCCGGTAAATCTTTTGGTCAATTCCTTCAAAAAGGACATGGATAACTCTGGATCTTCATTTCCATGTCGTTCGACATATCTGCCAATAGGCCACAGCCACCAGCCGAAGTTGAACATTCCTTCGGCTTTTTCTAATTCAGGACCAAGAATAGGAAAGAACGCCTGAATATTTTGGGAGTAATCTGCGCCCATGCTTTGTTCCATTGCGTCCACAATGCAGTCAAAACGTGCAAACAATTCTTTATCGTCTAATTGTTCAATCAGATTATGTAAAAAAAGCTCCTGATTGAAATCAGGCATTGCTAAAACCAGTTTCTCGGAAAAATCCCGGATATATTGATTGTCATAATAATCTTTTTGCTTCATGATGATTTCCCTCTCCTGAATATAGAATAAGGTGCCAGAGGTATGCATGTCAACTAATCTTTTTTTGGAAAGGTAATATTATGCCCTTTTACAAAATGGTTGACATAATTCAAAAAGTTACCTATAATGTACGCAAAGGGCAGAGTCAAGCACAAAAAGCCGCATCTGCCATGCTTGCATGAGCAGATGCGGCTTTTCGTGTTTGACGAGCGAAGCGAGAGAGCAAACGCACTGCCTTGGCAGTACGTTTGCTCTCTCTGCCCGTGAAAGGGCAAGGCTTTTGCCCGTTCTACCCGTGAAAGGGCAAGGCTTTTGCCCGTTCTGCCCGTGAAAGGGCAAGGCTTTTGCTGTTCTGCCCGTGAAAGGGCAGAGGATATTACACAACATATTGAGGGAGGAAAACATATGAAATGTCCGTTTTGCGGCCACGAAAATACCAGAGTCATTGATTCAAGACCGGCGGAGGATAATAACTCCATCAGACGCCGTAGAGTCTGTGATGAGTGCGATAAGCGTTTTACCACTTACGAGAAGGTAGAAACCATTCCGCTGATTGTAATTAAAAAGGACGATAACAGAGAAACCTATGATCGCTCAAAGATCGAAGCGGGAGTGCTTCGGGCATGTCATAAACGTCCCATCAGTGCGAATCAGATTAAGCAGCTTGTGGATGAGGTCGAAACGGAAATCTTCAGCGGAGATGAGAAGGAAATTCCCAGCCGTGTGATCGGAGAGCTGGTTATGAATAAGCTGAAAGATTTAGAAGCGGTTGCTTATGTGCGTTTTGCATCCGTGTATAGGGAATTTAAAGACATTAATACGTTTATGGATGAACTTAAGAAGGTTTTGGAATAAACGATATTTATAATAGTTAAAGACAGATCAAGCAGTTACGGCACGGAGGCAAAAATGTCAGAGAATACCGAAAACAGAGAAGGAAAGCTTACAGCAGAGGAGATAGCGGTTTTGGAAAAGGCAAAGAGACCGGTGATTATTGCCAATCGGTTTCGGTTGTTTTTTCTTTTTGGCAGTGTGATTCTTGTAATAGTTATTTATCTCAGTGATAAATTTGGAGCTGGAATTGGAGGCTATGAGAAGTTCTCTGCGTGGATGTACCTTTTTCTGTTTCTTGATATTGCGCTGATGCTGATTTCCATTTTTATTAAAATCGGCTGTGCAGTGCGGTATAATCACATATTGAAAAAATTGTAAAGGAGAAAGGATTATGGCAACTGAGTTTATAGAAAAAAAGAGATGGCTGTTTTTGGGAATGCCTTTTACTTTTACGAAATATTACATAAAGGAAAATACCATTACCATAGACAGCGGTCTGCTAAAAAAGGTTGAAAATGACTGCTATATGTATAAGGTACAGGATGTGGAACTTGTTACATCGCTGATGGAGCGGATATTTGGTTTGGGGACAGTGGTTTGTTATACCGGCGATACTACACATCCGAAGCTGATTCTTGAGCATATCAAGAACGCAAAGGAGATCAAGAATTATATTTTGGAGGCATCCGAAGAAGCGAGAATAAAACGGCGTACTTTAAATACGCTGGATATCGGTGCGGCGGATCTTTCAGATGGGGATTTTTCGGACTAAGAAGCAGATTATTTAATAACATTGACCGGAGTATAGTTATAGTTTACAGATCATAGGCGGTATGAGATTCTCATACCGCTTTCCTATAGTCAGCCATAGTTAATCAAAGCACCATTGGTTTTTTAAGAGCATTTGTCTTTGGCGAGAATCTTTTCAAACAAAAGACCCGCCAGGAACCAGTTAGGAAAATAATCAAGACGTATGATTCTTCGGATATTCCATTTGGCAGTTTCGTAGTTCCAAGGACACATTTTATGTTTGCAAAGGTAAGCACCGGTTAAGTATTCGCCGATGTAAATACAGACGGCATAGATACTTCCTCTAAGCCAGGCAGGAAAGTTTTTTAAAGGACCAAATAGAACGGATAGGAGGCAGGCACTTCCGTAAATTGGAAACATCCATAATGAGGTTTGTCCTATAAGGCGCATATCCCGGCGTCTTAAGGAGTCCAGTGCGGTAAAGATGATTTCCATGCACCATCCGATTAGCCCGCATTTGAAGAATTTTTTCAGCATGGTAGTTACCATCCTTTACAAGTTTGCTTATAGTATGGCAATATAATCAAAGAATATACATATGAAGACAGAAAGAGCAAAAAAGCTGCGAAGAAATGAGGAAAATATGAATTATCAAGAAGTACTTGATTATGTGGAAGAGTTAAAAAAGTATGGGAGTGTTCCGGGACTGGACAACGTGCAAAGACTTTGTGAACGGCTGGGGAACCCTCAGGATAAGCTGAAATTTATCCATATAGCCGGAACCAACGGAAAGGGCTCAGTTCTGGCCTTTTGCTCGGAGATATTGAAAGAATCCGGGTATCGGGTAGGCAGGTACATTTCTCCTACGATCTTTGAATATCGGGAAAGAATACAGGTAAACGGAAGACCTGTCAGTAAAAAGGATTTATGTCGTTTGATGGAGCTTATGAAAGGTTTGTGCGGGGAAATTGAAGCAGAGGGGAATCCTCATCCTACAGCTTTTGAAATCGAGACCGCAATGGCCTTTCTATATTTTTTGGAACAAAATTGTGATGTGGTGGTATTAGAGACTGGTCTTGGGGGACTTTTAGATGCCACAAATATCGTAAAAACTACGGTTTTGGAAATTATAACTTCCATCAGTCTTGATCATATGGGAATTTTGGGAAACAATCTTTCTGACATAGCGAAAAACAAGGCAGGGATAATGAAACCGGGTTCGAGAGCAGTAGCTTTGAAAGGAGATAACACGGTTATGGATGTTTTGGAAGGAAAGGCGAAGGAGCTTGCCATTCCGTTATCCGTGGTGGACCCGTCGGAGATAACCGGTGTAAAAAGCAGTCTGGAGAAACAAAGTTTTCGCTATAAAGGATATCGGGATCTTGCTATAAGTATGGTAGGAAAATACCAGCTTGAAAATGCAGCATTGTCCGTGTGTGCCATGGAGGAATTTGCAAAAGCAGGATTTCCCGTTAAAGAAAGGGCAGTCTATAAGGGACTTCTTCAAACCTTCTGGCCGGGCAGGTTTCAGATTCTTGAAAAAAAGCCGATGTTTATTGCGGATGGAGCTCACAACCGTGATGCGGCAGTACGTCTTGAGCAGTCCCTGCGGTTTTATTTTACAAATAGAAGAATTATATATATAATAGGAATATTAAGAGACAAGGAGCAGGATGAGATTTTAAAGGTGACCTGTCCGCTGGCGGATCAGATTCTTACGGTACCAACGCCGGGGGAGAGAGGTCTGTCGGCTTATGACCTGGCATGTATAGTAAAAGAATATCATGATAATGTTACGGCCACGGACAGTGTACAGGAAGCGGTGGAGCTGGCTTATCTGCTTGCGGATAAGGAGACAGTGATCGTTGCTTTCGGGTCCCTGTCTTATCTTGGAAATCTGATAAATGTTGTGAAAGCTGCCTCTGATAAGGAAAGCAGGAAAAAAATGGGGAGAGACTCACATGGTAAACAAAGAGAAAGTTGAAGAGGCCGTTCGATTGCTTCTTGAAGGAATTGGAGAGGATTGCAGCAGGGAAGGTCTAAAGGAAACACCGATGCGGGTTGCACGGATGTATGAGGAATTGATGGAGGGGGCAGAGGCATCTGCAAAGGAGCATTTATCCAAAACCTTCAAAGTGCAGGATAACCAAATGATCTTGGAGAAGGATATTACTTTTTATTCTGTCTGCGAACATCATATGATGCCTTTTTTTGGGAAAATACATATTGCATATATTCCTGACGGAAAAGTTGTGGGTATCAGCAAGCTTGTAAGAACTGTGGAGGTTTACGCCAGACGTCTTCAGATTCAGGAGCGTTTGACGGCGGAGATTGCCGATGCAATTATGGAGAATTTGAAGCCAAAGGGTGTTATGGTAATGGCACAGGCAGAGCATATGTGCATGACAATGCGGGGAGTAAAAAAGCCGGGAAGCAGAACCGTGACTGTTGTAACAAGAGGCGCATTCGAGAAGGATGAAAATCTGAAGATGTTATTTATGAATATGGTACAGCAGGGGGAATGACAAGAAGAGAGGCGGAATCAGAAAATGGAGCGCATAAACCGCATTTTGAATCATGAAAAGTATCAAAAATATCTTGCAGAAAATGAGAGGGCAGAGGTGTCACGGCGCTTCTGCCGTCATAATATAGGGCATTTTTTGGATGTGGCCAGATTGGCAGTGATTTTAAATGAAACGGAAAGGTATGGTGCGGACAGAGAGTTGATCTATGCTGCTGCACTGCTGCACGATATTGGACGATGGATGCAGTATAAGGACGGTACGCCTCACGAGCAGGCAAGCGAAGCTTTATCTGGGGAAATTCTTACAGACTGCGGATTTGAGACAGAAGAGAAAAGCAGGATTCTGAAAGCAATCCGTGACCATAGAAACAGCAAGGTGCAGGAAGAGAGAAGCCTGTCCGGTCTTCTTTATCGGGCGGATAAGCTGAGCCGTCCTTGTTATGTCTGTAAAGCAGAAAAAGAATGTAATTGGAAGAATGGTAACAAAAATAAAGAGCTGATTTGGTAAACGGTAAATGGGGGACATTTAAAATGCAAATTGGGAATAGGGATTTTGACCTGAAAAATCATACTTATATCATGGGAATATTGAATGTGACCCCGGATTCTTTCTCCGATGGAGGGCGGTACAATAAAATTGACAAAGCGCTTTTCAGAGTTGAGAAAATGATGGATCAGGGGATGGATATTTTGGATATTGGAGGAGAGTCTACCCGGCCGGGATATTCTCCCGTTCACTGGCAGGAGGAGGCAAGGCGGGTGCTGCCGGTAATTGAGGCGGTGAAGAGAAGATTTACGGTACCCATTTCACTGGATACCAGTAAGAGTCAGGTTGCCAAGCTGGGGATTTATGCAGGAGTAAATATGATTAATGATGTGTGGGGACTGAAATTTGATGAGGAGCTTGCACCGGTAATCGCGAAAGAAAATGTGCCCTGTGTACTGATGCACAATCGAAAAGAGGCGGATTATCAGAACTTTATGGAGGACATGCTTTCCGATTTGAATGAAAGTCTTGAGATCGCTCATAAAGCAGGCATAACGGATGACAAGATTATTATTGACCCGGGAATCGGATTTGCCAAGACTTATGAGCATAATCTGGAGGTAATCGGAAAGCTGGAATTGTTGAGAAATATGGGCTATCCCGTTCTTTTGGGAACCAGTCGGAAATCCGTGATTGGAAAGGCCCTTGATCTCCCTACAAAGGAACGTGTGGAAGGCACACTGGTTACTACCGTATTTGCCGTAGTAAAGGGGTGTTCGTTTGTTAGAGTACATGATATCAAAGAAAATGTGCGTGCAGTCAGGATGGCAGAAGCAATTTTAGCAGTTGGCCAGGGAGATTAATATGGATTCGATCATTATCAGAGAGTTAGAGGTTTACGCCGGACATGGTGTGTATAAAGAGGAAACAGACTGCGGGCAGAAATTTTTGGTCAATGCGGTTTTAAATACGAATTTAAGACAGGCAGGGCTCAGTGATGATTTGTCCTGTTCCACGGATTATGGGAAGGTGTGCCATTTTATCAGTGACTATTTAAGACAGCATACCTTTTTGCTCATTGAAGCGGCGGCGGAACATCTTGCAGATGAGATTCTCCTTGCCTTCCCAATGATTATGGAACTTACCCTTGAAATTTGTAAACCTTCTGCGCCTGTGGGACTTCCATTAGCTTATGCGGCTGTTCAGATCAGAAGAGGATGGAAAAAGGTCTATCTGGGAATTGGCTCTAATATGGGAGATAAAAAAGAATATCTGGAAGAGGCGATAAAGAAGATTTGCGCCCACGAAAAGATTCGAAAGGTAAAATGCTCGGAGCTTCTTACGACAGCGCCCTACGGAGGAGTAGAGCAGGAGGATTTTTTAAATGGCGCCGTTGAATTGGAAACACTTCTTACTCCGGAGCAATTGCTTGGCTTTTTGCAGGAACTTGAAAAGGAAGCGGGGAGAGAAAGACTGATCCACTGGGGACCCCGGACTCTTGATCTGGATATTCTGCTTTTTCAGGACTATGTATCCGATGACCCGTCTTTGACGGTGCCTCATCCCGATATGGAAAACCGCATGTTTGTATTAGAACCGCTTTCACAGCTTTGTCCTTATCATGTTCATCCCATTACAGGCAAAAGCATAAAGCAGATGCTTAAAGAACTACAGCAGGCGTGAAAATAATTCATGTGGAGACGAACATGAAGAAGACAAAAAAAGTAAAAGGAAGCTGTGAGCAATGTAATAATTATGTTTATGATGAAGATTATGAATGCTACAGCTGCGAGGTTGATTTGGATGAGGATGAAATGGCCCGCTTTCTGGCGGATGAATACAGGGACTGCCCTTATTTCCAGCCCGGTGATGAGTATCTGATCGTCAGAAAGCAGATGTAATTGTATAGTTTACTTACTTGCGGCTGCATTCTCAGCAGCGGCAAAGGTTGTAACGCTAACCGTTCCGTTTACCGGAGTATGATAAACGGGAGTATCTTGACCAAATGCGTGGAAATAAGCATAGGTTGAGGTCAGGTTGATATCGGAATAATTACCTTCTGCAACCACTTCCGGACTGCTTCCGTCGAGCCGCATACGCATCAGGGCAGGTTCCGTGGCGGAAACGCGCTGATAATAAATATACTGTTCTCCTATATTAAAAGTATCTACCCTGTCATTTGTCAGGATCTCTACCGTATTCTCAGAAAGAGAGTACCGGCATAATCTGTAATTTTCAGATACATCCATGTAATAAATATATCCATCCTTAAAAGCAGGATACCACAAATTCCCCTGATAGATGGTGGAAATTGTATCTGTTGTAGTGTCAAGAGCATATAGATAGTGATCGGATTCGGTTCCGTTAAAATAAATGATGCCGTTATTGCACGCTGCAGGATTGATGATGCTGTCAGATACCAATGTGCTTTCGGATTTATCGGTTTTGACTTTATAAAGCTTTGTAAAATCTTTATTGTTATATCTTTGATAATAGATGTAATCTCCGCAAAGCTGCATAGTAACGGAAGCGCTGCGGTCAAGACATTTAATACTTTTTCCGTTTAAACGGGAGCGGTATACACCGTAAGTGCGGACTACAAATCCCATCCCGTCGCCGCCGTTGCCATTACTGTCCATGTAGTAGTAAAGGTAGTTCCCGCCTACGTTGATGGCATTTACCCGTGAAGAACTGAGTTTTTTCAGATCCGTTTCATCGGAGTTCATGGAGTATAGACAGCCGTTATCATAGGCATTGGAAAAATAAACCCGACCGTCGGATTCAGCAAACAGACCACTGTTATTTAAGTTTCCTGCCGTGTTTCCGGTGACAGAGAGGTTATTATGGGGAATCCTGGAGTTAAATGCGGAAAAAATTCCTAATCCGATTAATATTAACAGAACAAAACCTGCAAAAAGCAGGGCTTTCCAATTATTTTTCATGAGAGACTCCTTTGACTGATTTAAATATTTTATCCTAGAAATTTATTATAATAAACTGGAAATTACAGTGCAACTAAAACTCGTAAGTTTTTGCCTTGATAAGCAGATATTTTTGATATAAAATGATAGCGATACAGATGATGATCACATCAAAAGAAAGGGTAAGATATGGATTTAGCAGGCTTAAGAGAACAGATTGATGAAATCGATTCCCAGATCGTGGAGCTTTACGAAAAGAGAATGGATATTTCCAGGCAGGTAGCAGAATATAAGATTGAGACAGGGAAAAAGGTTTTTGACAAGGTCAGGGAAGAGGAAAAGCTGCGAAGTGTAAAGGCGCTTACCCATAATGAGTTTAACCGTCATGGTATTGCGGAACTTTTTGAGCAGATTATGTCTATGAGCCGAAAGCTTCAATATCGTCTGCTTGCGGAACACGGAAGCGTAGGAAAACTTCCGTTTATCGGTGTTGATAAGCTGGAGCAGGAAAACGTGAGAGTGGTTTTCCAGGGGGCGGAAGGAGCTTATTCTCAGGCAGCAATGATACAATATTTTGGAGAGCATATAAATAGTTTTCATGTGGAGACTTTTCGGGATGCTATGCAGGCGATTGAAGAAGGAAGTGCAGATTTTGCAGTGCTTCCCATCGAGAATTCAACAGCAGGTATTGTCAGTGAGATTTATGATCTCCTGACGGAGTTTGAAAATTACATTGTAGGGGAACAGATTATAAAGATCGAGCATTGCCTGATGGGGGTGCCGGGAACCGAGCTTTCGGAGATTAAGACGGTATATTCTCACCCTCAGTCTCTGATGCAGTCAGCAAGATATTTAAATCAATATAGCTGGCAGCAGATCAGTATGCAGAACAACGCTTTTGCGGCAAAGAAGGTTTCCGAGGATCAGGACAGGAGTCAGGCGGCAGTTGCAGGAGAATATGCAGCAAAACTGTATGATTTGGAGATCTTGAAAAAGGGTGTGAATCAATCCAGCACGAATTCTACCAGATTTATTATTGTTACTAATCAGAAGATCTTCCGAAAGGAAGCCCGAAAAGTCAGCATATGTTTTGAAGTTCCGCATGAGAGTGGTTCTCTTTACCATATGTTATCTCACTTTATTTATAATAATTTAAATATGAACAGGATTGAGAGCAGACCGATTGAGGGCAGAAACTGGGAATATCGTTTCTTTATTGATTTTGAAGGAAATCTTTCGGACAGTTCCGTAAAAAATGCCTTGAGGGGACTTCGGGAAGAGGCAAGAAATATGAGAATTCTTGGTAGTTACTGATATGGATACAGGAGAGCATAAGATGAAAATAAGGGATCAGGAATTAATTGTATACCGGAATTTTGAAGAAAGTGATGCAAAAATTTTGCATGATATGACAAGACTGATGGAACATGATCTGCAAAGGTCACAGGACAGGGAAGAGATGGCAGGTGTTTTTTATAACTGTATATACTGCCTTTTAGAACTGGCGGGAAATTACGGCTTTTACGGGAATTTATGGCATTGCTTTCTCACTAATCTGCTTGTGAATAATGAAAATAGCTACAGCAAGGCCTGCGAAGTTAGAGGGAAGGTAGAGGGAACCATTAACCGGGCAGTTCTCCATGATATTGTAATTTTTAAGGAGCTTTTTGATTTTGATTTTTCCAACATAGTGAAGGAACTTGACATAGACGGTTTTGATCTTATTACGGATTACGAAAGTAATGACAGTGAAAGTAAGGTTTATAACAGCCGTATCAGAGAGCGGATCTGCCATCTTGCGGTGAAATTTGCCAAAGACCATACGCCGGAGGAAATGAAGGAGACCCTGACGGACTTCTATAAGGATTACGGAGTTGGCAAATTTGGGCTTCACAAGGCATTTCGTGTAGAACATGACGAAAGTGGCGTTCGAATCGTACCCATCCCAAGAATCGCACATGTTCGTTTGGAGGATCTGGTGGGGTATGAGATCCCAAAACGGAAATTGATTGAAAACACGGAGGCCTTCGTAAGTGGGAAGAGGGCAAACAATTGCCTTCTCTTTGGAGATGCGGGAACAGGAAAGTCATCCAGCATTAAAGCAATTGCCAATGAGTATTATGAAAAGGGATTACGCATCATAGAGATATATAAGCATCAGTTCAAGGATTTGAATGATGTGATCTCACAAATCAAGAACAGAAATTATAAGTTTATCATTTATATGGATGATCTGAGTTTTGAGGACTTTGAGATAGAATATAAATATTTAAAGGCTGTGATTGAGGGTGGATTGGAGCGGAAACCGGATAATGTACTGATTTATGCTACCTCCAATCGCCGTCATCTAATCAGAGAGAAGTTTTCAGATAAAGATGAGGGAAGGGACAATCTTCATGCAGGAGATACGGTGCAGGAAAAGCTCTCTCTTGCAGCAAGATTTGGTGTTACCATTTACTTCGCAGCACCGGATAAAAAGGAATTTCAAAATATTGTTCGTGTTCTGGCAGAGCGTCATCATGTGACCATGCCGGAGGAAGAACTTCTTTTGGAGGCAGGCAGATGGGAGCTTGCACATGGAGGACTTTCGGGAAGATGTGCCCGGCAGTTTGTGGATTACCTGCTGGGAAGATGAGAAAGGAGCATGATCTGGAATTATGGCAGTAAAAACATTTGCGGCAATTGATGTAGGTTCCTATGAACTTGCCATGAAGATTTTTGAGGTGTCTAAGGTTAAGGGAATGAAGGAAATCGACCATATCCGTCACAGTATTGATATGGGAACAGAAAGCTATGCTACGGGAAAGCTGAGTTATCAGAGGGTGGAAGAACTTTGCCGCGTTTTGCGTGAATTTACGGATATTATGAAGGCATATCAGGTTTCTGATTACGTGGCATACGGAACCAGCGCAATCCGTGAAACAGAAAATACAGTTATTTTAATTGATCAAATTCAGCAGAGAACAGGACTTCGCATCGGAATCTTAAGTAATTCCGAGCAGCGTTTCCTTGATTATAAATCCATCGCGCTTCAGGGAGAGGGGTTTCAGAGGATTATTGAAAATGGAACAGCGATTGTGGATATCGGAGGAGGCAGTATTCAGGTTTCACTTTTTGATAAGGACACACTGGTATCCACACAAAACATGAAGCTTGGTGTTTTACGTCTTCGGGATCATCTGACTCATTTAAATGCAAGCATCAGACAATACGAAAATCTTTTAAATGAGATGATCGATGCACAGATGGCAGTTTACAAGAAACTGTATCTAAGGGACAGAGAAATTCGGAATATTATTGTGGTAGATGATTATATCTCTATGCTTCTTCGCAAGAAGAGCATCAACAACGAGATGACCGGATACGGGGGAGCGGAACTGTTTGAAAAATTCCGTGAAATTTATCAGACTGAGAGTATATCCAGTTTGGCCAGACGATGGAATATTGCGGAAGAGATTATGCCGCTTTTATATATTGCGCTGATCATGACCAAGAGAATCATGGAGACTATGGGAGCGGAATTGATCTGGGCGCCGGGAGTTACCTTGTGTGATGGAATTGCATATGAGTATGCGGAAAAGAATAAAATAATAGTGTCCACGCATGATTTTGAGCAGGATATTATTGCCTGCGCGTACAATATCAGTAAGCGTTACAGGGGAAGCCGGAAGCGGAGCGAGACTTTAGAGCAGATTGCGCTGACAATCTTTGACAGTATGAAAAAGATTCATGGTTTTGGGAAAAGGGAAAAACTGCTGCTGCAGTTGTCTACGATTCTGCATGATTGTGGAAAGTACATCAGTATGACAAATTTGGGAGAGTGTTCTTACAGTATTATCATGTCCACGGAGATTATCGGGCTTTCCCATATTGAAAGACAGATCGTGGCAAATGTGGTAAAGTATAATCACATGGAATTTGATTATTTTGAGGAAATGAGCCGAAACGGCATGATCGATAAGGCATCTTATTTAAAGATTGCCAAGCTTACGGCAATCCTGCGCCTTGCGAACGGGCTGGATAGAAGCCATAAGCAGAAGTTTAAGTATGTAAAGACAGCCCTGAAGGACAATCAACTGGTCATTACGGTAGATACCAACGAAGATATTACTCTGGAAAAGGGATTGTTTGGCGAGCGCGCCATGTTTTTTGAAGAAGTATACAGTGTACTGCCTGTGATCAGACAAAAGAGAACAATTTGAACGGAGGCTTACGTATGAGCAAATCCAAGTATGCAGACCCGGCATTTTTCACAAACAGAGAGCTTAGCTGGCTTCTCTTTGATAAACGGGTATTAAGTGAAGCAAAAGACAAACAAAATCCACTATTTGAACGATTAAAATTTTTAAGTATCACTGCTTCCAATTTAGATGAGTTCTTTATGGTCAGAGTGGCATCTTTAAAGGATATGGAGAATGCGGGATATGATAAGCCTGATATAGCCGGTTTAACGCCTAAGGAGCAGCTTCAGAAGGTTTATGAGGCAACCCATGAGCTTGTTGAGAAGCAATATGCAGTTTACAACCGCTTACTGCCCCAGCTTTTACAAAACGGTCTGCGTGTGATTGAAAAGCATGAAAAGTTGACCGTGCAGGAGGCAGAATATGTAGATAAATTTTATGAGGAAAATGTTTATCCGGTGCTGACTCCCATGGCAGTGGACTCTTCAAGACCGTTTCCGCTGATCCGGAATAAATCTTTAAATATCGGAGCGTTGGTGACCAAAAAGAGCGGTGGGGAGATGGAATTTGTTACAGTGCAGGTACCCAGCGTATTGCCAAGGATCATACAGATTCCTTCTGAAAACACGGAAGAGAAAGTGGTTATTCTGTTGGAGGAAGTGATAGAGAGGAACATTCAGAAATTGTTTCTTAACTATGATATTGTCTGCTCCTATCCTTTCCGTATTATGCGGAATGCGGATTTTTCCATTGAGGAGGATGAGGCGGAGGATCTTTTGAAGGAAATTGAGAAACAATTGAAAAAGAGGCAGTGGGGACAGGCGATTCGTCTGGAAGTGGAGCAGGGAATTGATGTAAGGCTTCTGGAGATCATCAAGCAGGAATTGTCCATTCGGGATGAAGATATTTATCAGATTGCCGGACCGCTGGATCTTACCTTCCTCATGAAAATGTACGGACTTCCCGGGTATGAGCATCTGAAGGAAAATGGATATGCAGCGCCTCAGCCGGTTCCAGAGCTTTTGGCGGACAGTGATATTTTTGAGCAGATTCGAAAGGGAGATATTCTGCTTCATCATCCTTACGAAACCTTTGCGCCGGTAGTAGATTTTATTAGGCAGGCGGCAAGAGATAAGGATGTGCTTGCTATTAAGCAGACCTTGTACCGTGTCAGTGGAAATTCTCCGATTATTGCGGCACTGGCGCAGGCGGCGGAAAACGGAAAGCAGGTTTCCGTCCTGGTGGAATTAAAGGCAAGGTTTGATGAAGAAAATAATATAGTATGGGCGAAAATGTTAGAGAAAGCCGGCTGTCATGTAATCTATGGCCTGGTAGGTCTTAAGACTCACAGTAAGATTACCCTGGTAGTCAGGAGAGAAGAAGACGGTATTCGCAGATATGTCCATTTGGGAACCGGAAATTACAACGATTCCACCGCAAAGCTGTATACGGATGTAGGGCTATTGACCTGCTCACCGGCTATTGGTGAGGATGCTACCGCTGTCTTTAACATGCTTTCCGGCTATTCAGAACCGCTGTTTTGGAATAAGCTTTCTCTGGCTCCTTTATGGCTGAAAGATCGTTTTCTGCAGCTGATCAACCGGGAAAAGGAAAACGCAAAGGCTGGCAGAGGCGGTCATATCATCGCCAAAATTAACAGTCTGTGTGATAAGGATATCATTGAGGCCCTTTATGATGCAGCGGCGGCAGGAGTGAAGATCGAATTGATCATACGGGGAATCTGCTGTCTGAAAACTGGACTTCCGGGAATCGAAGAAAATATCAGCGTGCGTTCTATTGTGGGAAATTTTCTGGAGCATTGCCGCATTTTCTATTTTGAAAATGATGGAAAGCCGGAGTACTACTGTGCCAGTGCAGATTGGATGCCCAGGAACTTAGAGCGCCGCGTGGAAATCATGTTCCCTATAGAAACACCTAAGCTGCGGACAAAGTTGATGAACATATTGACTATGCAGCTTAAGGACACGGCAAAAGCCCATGTGCTGATGTCGGATGGAACTTATGAGAAAGTAGACAGGAGAGGAAAGGGAACCTTTAATGCACAGCTGGAATTTGGGCGTCTTGCGATGCAGGCGGCAAAAGAAAATGACGAGCTGACCAGCCGCAGAGTGTTTATACCGGAGATACATCATGAGTAAAAAGAGAATTATCCTGGCAAGCGCATCTCCCAGAAGGAGAGAACTTCTTTCTTTGACGGGAGTGAAGTTTCAGGTTTTGCCGGGAAATATTGAAGAGAAAACAAGTAACAGCAGACCTTCACAAATGGTAAGAGAGCTTTCACGTCAAAAGGCCCTTGCAGTGTTTGAAAGTTTTTCGGAAGAAGAAAAGGAAAAGAGCCTTGTGATTGGAGCGGATACGTTGGTGTCCATTGACGGAAGAATATTGGGAAAGCCCCAAAATGAAAAAATGGCGGAAGAAATGTTGATGTTGTTACAAGGAAAAACCCATCAGGTTTACACCGGAGTGACACTCATTTTTAGGGAAGTAGATGAAAACGGAAAAGCCGCACGCAGAATCTGTACGTTTGCAGAAAAAACTTCCGTAACCATGTATCCGGTCAGCCGCAGAGAAATCAGGGATTATATTGCCACCGGGGAGCCTATGGATAAAGCGGGAGCTTACGGAATACAGGGAAGATGCGCCGCATGGATTCAGAAGCTTGCAGGTGATTATAGTAATGTAGTCGGATTACCGGTGGGAAGACTCTGGCAGGAACTGAAGAAAATGGACATAGAAGGGATAGAAATTAATGATAAAACTGATAGCATCGGATGTAGATGGAACTCTGATTAAGGATTCTACGCCGGATCTGTATCCGGAAATGGTCGATACCATCCGGGAGTTAAAGAAAAGAGAAATTTTGTTTTGCGCCGCCAGCGGCAGGCAGTATGAGAGCCTTAGAAATGTATTTCGGGATGTAGCAGATGATATTGCTTATATAGCGGAGAACGGCGCGCACATTCGTTATCAGAATAAAAATATATCCGTTACGCCTATGAAAAGGGAACATATTGAAGAGATTATGTATATGCTTCGTCCCTATTACGGAGAGTGTGAGACGATTATCTCTACTCCAAACGGAAGTCTTGTAGAAAGCCAAAATGAGGACTTTCTCAATTTGATCACCTATGGTTATCATAATGCTTTCCGCCGGGTTGAGGATGTGCTAAAAGCAGATGAAACGATCATTAAGATTGCGGTTTACCGAAAGGGGAGCATTAGAAAACTGGGGGAAGAGCTGTTTATTCCCAAATGGAAGGATAAAGTCAAGGCTTGTATGGCAGGAGAAGAATGGGTAGATTTTATGGACAGCATCGTGGATAAAGGGAATGGACTGAAGATTCTGGAGGATTACCTGAATATTGACAGGCAGGAAACTATGGCATTTGGTGATAATAATAATGATATTGGAATGATGCAGGCGGCCGGACACAGTTATGCGGTGGATACGGCGGTAGATGAAGTGAAACAGGCAGCAGGCGGTATTTGTCCCGGCTTTAGGCAAAAAGGTGTTTATCAGATCATACGAAGGGAGGTGCTTTTTCATGCATGAATTTGACGATGCTGTATTGCAGTGCTTTCTGGACAATCAGAGCCAGTTGTTTCCGGAAGAGGATGTTGTTTCCAGTCTTGAGGAAGCAGAAGCATTTCTGGAAGAATGTCTGGCAGTGGTAGTTCATTCCGTTCGTGAGGTATGGGATTTCTTTGAAGAAGAAGGAATCGATGTGGACGGGGCCGAAGGAGATGAGATTCTGGAGGCAGATGAAGTATTTGATATTGGAGATGGAAGATATCTGATCGTTGAGGGATAAGCCAATATCCGCCAAAGCAGGAGGGTTCTTAATGCTGGTCGGTACAGCATTAAGGACCCTTGTCTATGCAAAAAGGAAAAAATAGGGTATATTATATATGACTTGTAAAAGGGCGGATATATTTGTGTGGAGATGCGAAGACAAAAATGATGAAGGTTTTAAAAGAACGGGAAAAGGAAAAGCAATCTGTTCAGGGCAGAAGAAAGATTGTGACGACCGTACTGCTTTGTTTGTGCATTGCTTTTATATTTCATAACTCTTTAGAGGGAGCGGAGGTATCCGGTGACCGGAGCTTTCAACTGACCCAGACAATGAACGGTTGGTTCTTTGGCAGGGTCCATATGCTTTTGATGGAGCGGTTCATACGCAAGCTGGCTCACTTTTTGGAATATGCACTGGAGGGTATATTAGTAGTTTCTGTAATATGGGCATATGAACTTAAGGTATGCCGATATGTATGTCATGCAGCCTTGTTTGGAGTTTTGACAGCACTTATTGATGAGACACTGCAGCTCTTTTCAGATGGAAGGGCGGCTTTAGTGGGAGATGTATGGATTGATTTTGGAGGATTTTTATCTGGTGTTCTTGCAGGAATTTTATGGATGTGGGTAAGAAGAAAAATTCATGGCAGTTCCTCTGGATTGAATATATTTAAGGATTAGATTATAATATGTCAGTATAGATAAACAAACGGAAGATGTAAGGAGAAAACAGGCGAAAATGAACATTGTATTACTATCAGGCGGTTCGGGGAAAAGATTATGGCCATTGTCCAATGATATCCGTTCGAAACAGTTTATTAAGATTTTTAAGGCAGAGAATGGAGAATACGAATCCATGGTGCAGCGGGTTTATCGTCAGATACGCAGTGTGGATAAGGAGGCGGCGGTTACCATTGCAACCTCGAAAACACAGGTTTCAGCAATCCATAATCAGCTTGGCAGCACGGTAGGAATCTGTGTGGAACCCTGCAGAAGGGATACGTTTCCGGCAATTGCACTTGTGGCGGCCTGGCTTCATGATGTGAAAAAGGTTTCAGAAGATGAACCTGTGGTGATCTGCCCCGTAGATCCTTATGTAGACAGAGATTATTTTACGGCTCTTGGAGAATTGGGACGGCTTGCAGGGGAAAAAAGCGCAAATCTTTTGTTGATGGGGATCGAACCGACTTACCCCAGTGAAAAGTATGGGTATGTGATACCGGAGGATGAGAAAGCCGTAAGCAGGGTATGTACCTTTAAGGAAAAACCGGATCTTGAGACAGCCAAAGAATATATCCGACAGGGAGCATTATGGAATGGAGGCGTGTTTGCATTCCGTCTTGGCTATATGATTGAAAAAGCTCATGAACTCATTTCATTTGAAGATTATTGGGATTTATATGGCAGATATGATACGTTAAAAAAGATCAGCTTTGACTATGCTGTGGTGGAAAAGGAAAAAAATATTCAGGTAATGCGTTTTGCAGGACAGTGGAAGGATCTGGGAACATGGAATACGCTTACAGAGGCAATGGAAGAAGCGGGTGTAGGTAAAGTTTTATTTGGAGATGCCTGTGAAAATGTGCATGTGGTCAATGAACTGGATGTACCTGTTTTGTGTATGGGATTAAAAAACGCTGTGATTTCTGCAAGCCCGGAAGGCATTTTGGTCTCGGATAAAGAGCAGTCCAGTTATATTAAACCTTATGTGGACAGTATCGATCAGCAGATCATGTTTGCGGAAAAGTCTTGGGGCAGTTTTCGAGTGATCGACATCGAAGATGAGAGTATGACTATAAAGGTCACCCTGAATGCGGGATGCAGTATGAATTATCACAGTCATGAATGGCGGAGCGAGGTGTGGACCGTTATTTCCGGCAAGGGAAGGACGGTAGTAAACGGTGTTGAACAGCCGGTAAAAGCGGGAGATGTGATAGAACTTCCCATAGGGTGTCGGCACACTATCATTGCGGATACGGAAATCAAACTGATTGAGGTACAGATTGGAAAAGAAATCAGTGTTCATGATAAACAAAAGCATGAATTTGATAGGAAAGGAAGTCATTAGCATGAAAAACATGACCAGTATGGGCAGCAGGTTTAAAGAAGCGAGGCAAAAGCAGGAAGAACAGAGCATGGATATAAAAAGGATATGGATATTTTTGTTCATTACCTTTGCGCTTACTTATGCTGTAGAAATTTTTATGATTATGCCGCTGGCAGGAAATGCAGATGAACAGTCAGCACTGTTTGCGCAGTTGCTTAAGGCAGGAGTTATGCTTTTTCCTTCTTTTGGGGTGATTATAACAAGAATGATCACCAAAGAGCCTTTTATTGGAAAAGGTATGATGCTCAATCTGAAGCTGAAGGATAGTTTGAGATATTTCGCATTGGCTTGGTTTGGAATTGCTGGTCTCATTATATTTGGAGCGGCTGTATATTTTTTAATTTTTCCAAGCAAATTCGATCCTCAGATGGGATATGCTAAATTGCTGATTTCAGGGCAGCTGCAGGGAACTGGGCAGACAATCACAGATGAGATGGTTAGGCAGAAGGTACTACTACAGGTGACCATGGGAATTCTTTTATCCCCGTTTGCCAATCTGCTGAATTGTTTTGGAGAAGAGTGGGGATGGAGAGGATATCTTTTGCCTAAGATGATGAAGCAGTTTAAGATAGTGCCCGCATTATTGATAAGCGGTGTGATTTGGGGAGTATGGCATATGCCGCTGATTATTATGGGGCATAATTACGGTGTAGGGTATAGGGGATATCCAGTTGTGGGAATCCTTGCCATGTGTGTTTTCTGCACAGTGATGGGAATTATTTTATCCTATGTGACTATCAAAACAGGAAGCTGTATTCCAGCGGTTATGGGGCATGGAATGGTGAACGGATTTGCAGCAGTAGGGCTTATGTTTACTTCATTGGAAGATCCGTTTAATGTGTTTGTGGGACCGATGCCTGTAGGATTTATTGGCGGAAGCGGGTTGATTCTTGTTGCAGCATATCTTCTTTACCGGTTGTATCAGCAGGAAAAGGAGGGACCCATTAAGATTTATGAGCCATTAATTGAAAAGAAACGAAAGTGAAAAGTTTAAAGAAAGGAAAAGATAAAAATGAAGGAATTATTGCTAGATGTGGAAAAGGCTATGGAGAATCATGAATTGGTTCCTTATTATCAGCCGCAGTATGATGCACTTACAAATCGTCTGGTAAGTGCAGAGGCGTTGATTCGCTGGATTAAGCCGGATAGCAGCATTGTACCGCCGGTAGAATTTATTCCGGAGCTGGAAAAGAGTGAGGCAATTCTGGCGGTTGACTGGTATATGTTAAAGGAGGTTTGCCTGTTTTTGAATAAGCAGAAAGAGGATGGAATTCCACAGGTCCCTATAGCAGTCAACTTTTCAAGAATGCATATGATTTATGAGGATGATTTTGCCGGAAAGCTGTGTGAAATTGTAGATACTTATCAGGTTGAACATAAATGGATCGAAGTTGAAATCACGGAGTCTGCATTTGTTGAGGAATCAAGTGGAATTGAGAAGCTGGTGGGAAGCATCCGAAAGGAAGGATTTTGCGTAGCCATAGATGATTTTGGCAGCGGAGTTTCTAATTTAAGCTTTGTGAAAGATGTGGATGTAGATACCCTTAAAATAGATAAAGCACTGATCAGCAGAAATTGCGAAGACGAGAAGGAACGTATTGTTCTGGAGAGCATTTTTAATTTTGCGCACAGGTTGAAGCTGACTACCGTTACGGAAGGAGTAGAGACAAGAGAACAACTAGGATTTTTAAGAACTTGTGGCTGTAAAAAAATCCAGGGATTTTTGTTTGCACGCCCCATGCCGGAGCAGGATTTTATAAATGCGTGTAAAACACAGACCCAGCTCAGTGAAATGGAAGATATTTTGTTGGTACAGGCGCCTTCCAGCGCAACACAATTATTACTGGATGCTATATTTACCAAGTACCCTCTCGTCATTTTTTCCAATCTGACCCGAAACAGCTATTATATGATGGCCTATGATAGCTTTTCTTCAACATCCTGTCCTTCTACGGGAGTTTTTGAGGAATTGATTGCACATGGGGCTTCCACAATGCATCCGGATGATCAGGAAGCTTTTCGGACAACTTTCAGTATTGCAAATCAGATGGCAGCTTATCAAAAAGGAGAGAAATCGGTACGCTTGATTACCCGCCAGATGGGAGATGACGGAATCTACCGCAGAGTGGAAACAACGAATTTTTTTGTAAAGAATCCGTCGGTAGATGACGTACTGGTCATCAGTCTGTGTGATAATCTGGACTGAATAGTTACATAAAGCAGCGTGTTTTTTGAGAAGGTACTTGCAATTTGGATAACAGAGTGCTACAATACAGATGAATTAGATAGAAATGCTTACTAGAGTGGACTTGGCGGTCCACTCTTTTATGTAGATGGAAACAGGAAAAGAGGTGGGAAGATGTCAAAACGTGAAACATACGAAGAAAGAACGGAAAAGCTTCTTCTTCCGATCGTGCAGGCAAATCAGGTAGAGATTTACGATGTGGAATATGTGAAGGAAGGAAGTGATTTTTACCTCCGATGCTATATTGACAAGGAAGGCGGCGTAAATATCAATGATTGTGAGGCGGTGAGCCGGGCACTGTCAGATGAACTGGACCGCGAGGATTTTATAGAAGAGGCATATATTCTTGAAGTCAGTTCTCCGGGGCTTGGCCGGGCACTGAAAAAGGATAAGCATTTGGAAAAGAGCCTTCTTAAGGATGTGGATATCCGCACATATAAACCGATAGAAGGAAGCAAAGAATTTACAGGGAAATTAAAGTCTTTTGACAAAGATACGGTGACCCTTGAGATTGCTTCTAAAAATGGTATACAGGATATGGTTTTTAACAGAAAAGATGTTGCTGCAATGAAATTAGCACTTGATTTTTAGTCCGGATATAAGTAACGGGCGGAAAGGGATAAAGGGAAAATGAACAAAGAATTAATGGAAGCATTGGATATTTTGGAAAAGGAGAAAGAGATCAGTAAAGAAACGCTGTTTGAAGCGATTGAAAATTCACTACTCACCGCATGCAAAAATCACTTTGGCAAGTCGGATAATGTGAAGGTTGAAATCGACAGAGATACATGCGATTTTCTTTGTTATGCGGAGAAGGAAGTAGTTGAAGAAGTGGAGGATCCTGTATTGCAGCTTTCCTTAGAGCAAGCGCAGGAAATCAAGTCTGATGCCGAGATCGGTGATATGCTTCATGTGGAGATCAAGTCCAAGGAATTTGGCCGTATTGCTACACAGAATGCCAAGAACGTGATTCTGCAAAAAATCCGTGAGGAAGAGAGAAGCGTTATTTATAATCAATATTTTGAAAAAGAAAAGGATATTGTTACCGGTATCGTACAGCGTTATATTGGCAGGAATATCAGTATCAATCTGGGAAAAGCGGATGGTATCTTAAATGAGAGTGAGCAGGTAAGGGGAGAAAACTTCGGCCCCACAGAGAGGATTAAAGTATATATTCTTGAAGTGAAAAATACGCCGAGAGGTCCCAGAATCCTGGTGAGTCGTACGCACCCTGAACTTGTGAAGCGTTTGTTTGAGGCGGAGGTCACAGAGATTAAAGACGGAACGGTGGAGATTATGAGTATTGCCAGAGAAGCGGGAAGCAGAACCAAGATGGCAGTTAGATCCAATAATCCCAACGTGGATGCCGTAGGAGCCTGCGTAGGATTAAACGGCGCAAGAGTGAACTCCATCGTAGAAGAGCTGCGGGGAGAAAAAATCGACATTATCAATTGGGATGAGAACCCCGGTAATCTGATTCAAAACGCGCTTTCACCGGCTAAGATCGTAGCGGTATTTGCTGATCCAGACGAAAAGACAGCAAAGGTAGTGGTCCCGGATTATCAGTTATCCCTTGCAATCGGCAAGGAAGGACAGAATGCAAGGCTTGCGGCAAGACTTACCGGTTATAAGATTGATATTAAGAGTGAGACGCAGGCAAAGGATGCTCCGGGCTTCCGTTATGAGGATTATATGGATGACTACGATGAGTATGATGAAGATTACGATGAAGAGTATGAGGAAGAGTATGAAGATAGCGGCATAGACGGAGAAGAGAATCAGGATTATGAGGAAGAATTCTCCGATGAAGAATATGAAGTGCTGGAAGAGGATTCAGAAGAATAAGAGGGAGGTCCTATGGCAAAGAAAATTCCCGTAAGGCAGTGTATCGGATGTGGTGAGATGAAAAACAAAAAAGAAATGATGCGCATCCTGAAAACGCCGGAGGATGAAATTGTACTGGATGTGACCGGAAAGAAGAATGGCAGAGGCGCATATCTTTGTAAACAGAGGGAATGCCTCTTAACAGCAAAGAAGAATAAAGGTTTGGAGCGGTCTTTCAAGATGAGTATTCCAAATGAAGTATATGAGCGTCTGGAGAGGGAGTTTGATAAAGAAAATGAATGATAAGATATTATCTCTCCTGGGGCTGGCAGCCAGAGGAAGAAATCTGGTCAGTGGAGAGTTTTCCACCGAAAAGGCGGTGAAGGAAAGAAAGGCAGCGTTGGTGATCGTGAGTAGCGAAGCATCTGACAATACAAAAAAAATGTTCACCGATATGTGTGCCTTTTATCAGACCCCAATTTATTTTTACGGCACCAAGGATGCGCTTGGGCATGCAGTAGGTAAGGAAATGCGTGCATCCGTGGCAGTTACGGACAAGGGGCTGGCAGACAGTGTCATCAGACATTTGGAAGAATCATAGGATATGACGGAGGTAATGGAATGGCCAAAATTAAAGTGCATGAAATAGCAAAGGAATTGGATAAGCAGAGTAAAGATATTATTGCTTTTTTACAGAATAAAGGAATTGAAGTTAAGGCCGCACAAAGCTCGATAGAAGAAAATGTTGCGGATATGGTCAGAGAAGCATTTAAAAGACCAGCAAAAAAGGAAGCTTCTACGGGCGCGGGCGAAGATAAAACAGGAGAAAAACTGGTGCAGACAGAAAAGAAGACGGAAAAAGAAGAAAAACCCATCAAGGAAACAAAGAAAGAGGAATCAGCAGGCGGCGCTGCGACAACCAAAACTCAGACTGGACAACGGACAAATGGTGGTGACGGAGAGTTGCCCAAAAAGAAAAAGAAAATAATTTTTGTAAGCAATCCTCATAATAGCAATATATCCAATGGGCAATCCAAAGGGGATAAAAGACCGGGACAAAACGGAAGACCGGGGGGAAATAGACCAGGGCAGGGAAGAGACCGTCAGGAAGCTCCACATAAGCTCATTCGGCCGTTGACTGCACCCTCAGTTCCGGAGACCATGCAGGTGGATTTTAAGCAGAATGCACGCAGAATGGAGAACGAAAGAATTGCAGCAGCAAAAAGTGCAAAAGAGCAGGAAGCAAAGCAGGCAGCACAGGCAGCAGCAGTGGCTGCAGAGCAGACAGTAAAGGAAACTCAGCCGGTAAAAGACGGAAATGTAAGGAGTGCAGCAGGAAGAGATGAAAGGAATCAGAGAAATGAGAGACCTCGCACAAATACTGGTGCGGCTTCGGGCGAAAGGAATGCGAGAGGCAACGCTTACAGATCTGAAGGAGCTAATCGTCAGGGCGCTGCGGGCAGCCGGGGGGATTTCCGCGGTAATAGCGGGGATCGGAATAATAACCGACCTGGCAGCAATACCGGGCGTGGCGAGAGAAGCGACAAAGGGCAGGAAAATAGATTTAAGCGGAGCGAAAAGCCGGGTAAGAGTTTCATTCCGGAAGCCCCCGGTAAGGATGAAAAGCGCAGAGATGAGGAGAAGCGCAGAGGCAATCAGGAGAGGGATAAACGCTCTAAAAAGGACTTCATCTATGAAGAAGATGAGGCAGCGGTAAAGAATAAAAACAAAGCAGGAAGATTTATCAAGCCGGAAAAGAAACCGGAGGAAGAAGTAAAAGAGCAAATCAAGGTGATTACGATTTCGGAATCGATCACTTTAAAAGAGCTTGCTGACAAAATGAAAATGCAGCCTTCAGCCATTATCAAAAAGTTGTTTTTGCAGGGACAGATTCTGACGGTGAACTCAGAAATTTCTTTTGAGGAAGCTGAAAATATTGCTATTGAATATGAGATCATCTGCGAAAAGGAAGTAAAGGTGGATGTGATCGAGGAACTGCTGAAAGAAGACGAAGAAGACACAGAAAAAATGATAGAAAGACCTCCGGTTATCTGTGTTATGGGTCATGTGGATCATGGAAAGACCTCCCTTCTTGATGCGATCCGGAAGACAAATGTGACAGATAAAGAAGCAGGAGGTATTACACAGCATATAGGTGCGTATACTGTAAATGTTGGGGGCCAGTCTATTACCTTTTTGGACACTCCGGGACATGAAGCTTTTACAGCCATGCGTATGCGCGGTGCGAATGCTACTGATATAGCCATCCTGGTGGTAGCTGCGGATGACGGTGTTATGCCGCAGACTGTGGAGGCGATTAATCATGCAAAAGCAGCAGGAATTGAGATTATTGTTGCAGTAAATAAAATTGATAAACCTGGTGCCAATATTGACCGGGTTAAACAGGAGATGACAGAGCATGAACTGATTCCCGTGGACTGGGGCGGAAGTACGGAATTTGTTCCGGTATCTGCCAAATCCGGAGAGGGAATTGATAATCTGCTTGAAACTATTTTGCTTACAGCGGAAATTCTGGAATTGAAGGCAAACCCGGACAGACGCGCAAGAGGACTTGTCATTGAAGCAGAGCTGGATAAAGGACGGGGACCGGTAGCAACCGTGCTGGTACAAAAGGGAACGTTATATGTAGGAGACTTCATTTCCGCAGGCGCAAGCCATGGTAAGGTCCGGGCGATGATCGATGATAAGGGAAGAAGAGTGAAGGAAGCCCGCCCTTCCACACCGGTAGAGATATTGGGACTTTCCGATGTTCCCAGTGCAGGTGAAGTATTTATCTCCCATGAAAGCGATAAAATTGCCAAGTCCTACGCAGAGACTTATCTTGCACAAAATAAAGAGAGAATGTTGGAAGATACAAAGGCGAAAATGTCTCTTGATGATTTATTTACCCAGATTCAGGCAGGCAGCTTAAAGGAGCTTAATATTATTGTAAAGGCAGATGTACAGGGTAGTGTTGAAGCAGTAAAGCAAAGTCTTATGAAGCTTTCCAACGAAGAGGTCGTAGTTAAGTGTATCCATGGAGGTGTTGGCGCTATCAATGAATCCGATGTATCGCTGGCATCTGCTTCGGCAGCGATCATTATTGGATTTAATGTACGTCCGGATGCGATGGCAAAGACGATCGCAGAACGAGAAGGTGTAGATATTCGTCTTTACAAAGTTATTTATCAGGCGATTGAAGATATTGAAGCAGCCATGAAGGGAATGTTGGATCCGATTTATGAAGAGAAGGTAATCGGACACGCAGAAGTGAGACAGATATTTAAGGCATCAGCAGTAGGAAATATAGCAGGCTCTTATGTGCTGGATGGTACATTCCAGCGTGATTGTAAAGTGCGCATTTCCAGAGAAGGCGAGCAGATCTATGAAGGAGCGCTTGCTTCCCTGAAGCGTTTTAAAGATGATGTGAAGGAAGTCAGAGCCGGGTTCGAATGCGGTTTTGTATTTGATGGCTTTGATCAGATGCAGGAGCTTGATATTGTTGAAGCATATATCATGGTGGAGGTTCCCAGGTGAGAAAGAACAGTATGAAAAACACCCGTATTAACGGGGAGGTGCAAAGGACTCTTGCGGAGATTATACGGACAGTCAAGGACCCCAGGATTGGACCATTGACATCTGTAGTTTCCGTAGAGGTAGCACCTGATTTAAAGACCTGCAAGGTGTGGATCAGCGTTTACGGAGATGACGAGACACAGAAGAAGACGGTGGAGGGGTTAAAAAGCGCAGAAGGATATATTCGCAGAGAGCTTGCGGGACGAATCAATCTGCGTAACACCCCGGAGCTCCGGTTTATTGTGGATCAGTCAATAGCTTATGGCGTCAAAATGTCAAAACTGATTGACGAGGTTAACCGGAAAGAAACGGAGAATTAAAATGGATTTATTAAAGGAAGTAAGCGGTGCATCTACCATCGGGATCGGCGGACATATAAGACCCGATGGAGACTGTATCGGATCTGCTATGGGACTTTATCTGTATTTGTCAAAGACATGTCCCGAAGCAGATATAGAAGTTTTTTTGGAAAAACCGGCAGATATCTTTCAGTGTATCAGTAAGATCGATGAGATCCATACGGATTTTGAGACGAAGGTAGCGCAGTTTGATGTTTTTATTGCGCTGGACACTACCAAGGATCGGCTTGGAAAAGCGGAAGATTACTTTGATCGTGCCAAAAAGCGGATTAACATTGATCATCATATTAGTAATAATGGATGTGGCGATGTGAATTATATCATGCCGAAAGCAAGTTCAACATGTGAACTGATTTATGATCTGATGTGGGACAAAGACCAGTTGGATGAAGAGATTGCTAAAGCAATTTACATAGGTATGGTTCATGATACGGGAGTATTTCAATACTCTAATACAGCACCATCAACGTTGCGGGCGGCGGCGGAGTTGATTTCTTACGGATTTGATTTTCCCAGGCTGATTGATGAGACCTTCTATGAAAAAACTTATGTACAGAATCAGATTTTGGGGAGAGCATTGCTGGAAAGCATTCTATTCATGGATGGAAAATGTGTGGTAAGTATGGTTGATAAGAAGACCATGAGTTTTTATCAGGCCGAGCCCCATGATCTGGAAGGTATCGTAAATCAGCTTAGAAATACAAAGGGAGTAGAATGTGCGATCTTTATGTATCAGTTGGACACACTGGAATACAAAGTGAGTTTGCGATCCAACGGAAGAGTAAATGTGGAAAAGGTAGCCTCCTTTTTCGGTGGCGGTGGTCATGAGCGCGCGGCAGGAGTGATCATGCAGGGAACCTTTCATGACATTGTGAATAATCTGTCGGCACAGATTGCCGTTCAGCTTAAGGAAACGGTACAGAAGAAAGAGAAAATATAACGGATTGTGCACAGGAGACAAGAATGTACCACGGAATCATCAATGTATACAAAGAAGCCGGCTATACATCTCATGATGTGGTGGCAAAGCTGCGAGGTATATGTAAACAAAAAAAGATTGGACACACAGGAACCCTTGACCCGGATGCGGTGGGGGTTCTTCCTGTATGTCTGGGAAGTGGAACGAAAGTATGTGATTTGCTCACAGACCGGAAGAAAGAATATATTGCTCAGTTTCGGTTGGGCTGTGTGACAGATACGCAGGATATATCAGGACAAATTCTAGAGGAAAATATAGTGACAGCAACTGCCGGAGAGGTCAGACAGGTAATTTCTTCTTTTGAAGGGGAATCTATGCAGGTGCCGCCCATGTATTCGGCATTAAAAATAAATGGCAAAAAGCTTTATGAATTGGCAAGGCAGGGGAAGGAAGTAGAGCGTCCGGCACGGCCGATCAATATTTACCGATTGGAGATACTGGAGGAGAAACATCCGGAATACACTATTCGGGTAGTGTGCTCGAAAGGAACCTATATCAGAACCTTGTGTCACGATATTGGTCAGAAACTTGGCTGCGGGGCGGTAATGGTATCTCTGAAGAGAACCGGCGTGGGAGAATTTGACATAAAAGATGCCTATAAACTTTCCGAATTACAAAAACTGGCGGATGAGGACAGACTATCGGAGGCTGTGTGCCCCGTGGACAGGCTATTTGAAAATATGTTGGAGATAATTGTGAAAGTGGAGGGCTTTAAGGCTCTCAGTAACGGGAATCCATTAAAAAGGACGGATATTCGACTTGAGGAAATGGATAAAGACCGGAAACCAGAGGATGGAGAGCAGTTCCGAGTTTATAGTCATCAACATATTTTTTTCGGGATATACCGCTATGAAGCGGAGCGCAGGCTGTTACTTCCCGTGAAACTCTTTTTTATGGAGTAAAAGGATTAAGAGGAAATTATCAAGAGGGTAACCATGCAGATTATACATGATACTACGGAATTTCATATAGAAGCCGGATCGGCAGTGGCAATCGGCA
Source organism: uncultured Lachnospiraceae bacterium (assembly GCA_947174495.1). GTDB lineage: Bacteria > Bacillota > Clostridia > Lachnospirales > Lachnospiraceae > Suilimivivens. The sequence continues at coordinate 35,880 of CAMWJC010000024.1, forward strand.
AATTTGACGGTGTTCACAGAGGCCATGAAATGCTTCTGTCCTGCATTCTGGAAAAGAAAAAGCAGGGAATGAAAGCAGTCGTTTTTACATTTCATCCTTCGGCAGCCGTTTATTTCGGACAGTCATCGGGCGGAGAACTGACCACGAGAGAGGAAAAGCGGAGCTGTTTTGAAAGGCTGGGAGTAGATATTTTGATCGAATTTCCGCTGAACAAAGAAACAGCGGCAACATCTCCCGAGGATTTTGTGCGTGAGATTCTCGTGAAGAGGATGAATACAGCATTTGTAGCGGCGGGAAGGGATCTGTCCTTTGGACGGGGAGGAAAAGGCGACAGCCGCCTTCTTGAAAAAATGGCGGATGAACTTCATTTTCAGGTATGCATTATTGATAAAGTTTTTCATGAGGGCAGAGAAATCAGTTCCACCTATGTGCGGGAAATGGTGGAAAAGGGGGATATGCAGGGGGCAAAAGAGCTTCTCGGCAGATATTACAGCTTTGAAGGAACTGTAGAACAGGGGAACCGGTTGGGAAGACGGATAGGAATGCCTACCATGAACCTCTACCCCAGACCGGAAAAACTATTGCCTCCATGGGGGGTGTATTATTCCCGGCTGCTCTATGAAGGAGGAATATATCCGGGAATCACCAACATTGGCAGAAAGCCTACCGTTAATGATACTGAGACGGTCAGTGTGGAAACTTACCTGTATGACTTTGATAAAGATATGTATGGGAAGGATATTGTAACAGAGCTGTTGCAGTTTAAACGCCCAGAGCAGAAGTTTAAGGATGTGGCGCAGCTGAAGGCACAGATGGAGAAGGATATCGCGCAGGGGAAATATTTCCATGAAAAAATTGTTACAAAAAACTGTTACAGGGATTTGACATAGGAGGTTTTTGCTGTTATAATGGCTCTACTGCGATGTAACAAATTTGTAATAATTTTTGTAATAATTATGGAGGAATGTTGTGAAAAGGTACGTCAGATACGGAATTTATGCAATTGCAGCAACTATGTTTTTTTCCACGCCACTTCCGGTAAGGGCAACTGAGATGGGTGTAGCAGATGCACAGGATTCCATGGAGGAAGAGACAGAACTGCTGACTGCAGGCGTGGGGGATCTTTTTACCTCCGTGCTCACAAAAGACGAGTATACAGAAATTGCCCAGAGAGCAAAAGGGGCGTTGTGGGGATATACGGAACTGGGAATTTGTAATGTTCAGGAGAATAATCTGAATATTCGGAAGGAACCGGATGAATCAGGTAAGCTGGTAGGTAAGCTGCCGAAAAATGCTGCCTGTGAGATAATAAGCAGCGAGAACGGCTGGGCATATATTAAGTCCGGTAAAGTAGAAGGCTATGTGAAGGAAGAATATCTCTCCACAGGTTATGAAGCTAAGAAGAAGGGAGAAGAGCTTGCATCGGCATTGGCAGTTTCCACGGCGGATGCGCTCAATATCAGAGAACAGCCCAGCACAGACGCAGAGATCATCACTCAGGTTGCAGCCGGCGAGGCACTTGATATTGTGGAAATCCGGGATGATGGCTGGATCAAGGTATATCTGGATGATGAGGAGGTTTATGTCTCCGGTGAGTTTGTGGAAGTGAAATCGGATCTGGCAACGGCAATTACCATGACAGAGCTGTTATATGGACAGGGAGTATCTGATGTGCGGGTTGATCTTTGCCAGTATGCAAAGCAGTTTTTGGGAAATCCCTATGTATGGGGTGGTACGAGCCTGACAAGCGGAGCGGATTGTTCTGGATTTGTTTTAAGTGTATTTTCCAAGTATGGTGTTTCCCTGCCGCATTCTTCCAGAGCGCAGGCAAATCAGGGAACCTCCATCAACTCATCAGAGTTAAAGCCGGGGGATCTGGTATTTTATGCAAAGGGCGGAACTATTAATCACGTTGCAATTTATATTGGCGGTGGACAGGTTATCCATGCCAGCAGTCCAAAGACCGGAATTAAAATTTCTCCGTACAATTATCGGACACCACACAAAATGGTTCGGATTTTATATGATTAAACAATGATTGAATAATACCAACAAGAAAAATTTCTTTACATTGGGAAAGATTTGTGTTATCATTTTTCAGGTATGAAAGTCAGCCTATGCCCAGAAGACTGGAATCTCCGACCGCTTCCTGGCATTCGGCGATTGAAAATGAAGGAGGAAACAATATGATTTCTAAGGAAAAGAAAACCGCAATTATGAAAGAGTATGCAAGATGTGAGGGAGACACCGGTTCACCGGAAGTACAGGTTGCGGTATTATCAGCGAGAATTCAGGAACTCACAGAGCATTTAAAGCAGCATCCGAAGGATAATCATTCCAGAAGAGGTATGTTTAAGATGGTTGGTCAGAGACGTGGTCTTCTCAATTATTTGAAGGATAAGGACATTGAGAGATATCGTGCTTTGATTGAAAAACTGGGACTCAGACGATAAACAGCGTTTTAAGGCGGAGCATGCCGAAAAGTTCGGGCTCCGCCTTTTATACCGTAGTAGGAAAAGGAGAAGAATTATGTTTAAAACGTTTTCAATGGAGCTTGCAGGCCGTACATTAAGTGTTGATATAAACCGTGTAGGCAAGCAGGCAAACGGATGTGCATTTATGCATTATGGTGATACCACAGTTTTGTCAACCGCGACAGCGTCGGACAAGCCCAGGGAGGGGATTGACTTTTTCCCTTTAAGCGTGGAATATGAAGAAAAGCTGTATGCAGTAGGTAAAATTCCCGGAGGATTTAATAAGAGAGAAGGAAAGGCTTCCGAAAACGCAATTTTAACAAGCCGTGTCATCGACAGGCCTATGCGTCCTTTATTTCCCAAGGATTACAGAAACGATGTTACTTTAAACAATATGGTTATGAGCGTTGATCCGGCATGTCGTCCGGAGCTGGTAGCTATGCTGGGCGCTGCAATTGCAACCAGTATTTCAGATATTCCGTTTGATGGTCCCTGTGCAATGACACAGATGGGAATGATTGACGGTGAGCTTGTTGTCAACCCTTCTCAGGAACAGTGGAAAAATGGTGATCTGAACCTGACAGTGGCATCTACTGCTCAGAAGGTGATTATGATCGAGGCCGGAGCAAACGAAATCCCGGAAGCTGTTATGATCGATGCAATCTACAAGGCACATGAAATCAATCAGACCATTATTGCCTTTATTAATCAGATTGTTGCGGAAGTCGGAAAGCCGAAGCACGAATATACTAGTTGTGCGGTTCCGGAAGAACTGTTTGAGGCAATGAAGGAGATTGTGCCCCCTGCAGAGATGGAAGAGGCAGTGTTCACGGATGAAAAGCAGGTTCGTGAAGAAAACATAAAGAACATTACTGAAAAGCTGGAAGAGGCATTTGCGGAAAAGGAAGAATGGCTGGAGGTGCTGGGCGAGGCAATTTACCAGTATGAGAAGAAAACAGTCCGCAAGATGATCTTAAAGGATAAGAAGCGTCCTGATGGTCGTGAGATCACACAGATCCGTCCGTTGGCAGCAGAAGTAGATATAATTCCAAGGGTACATGGTTCGGCTATGTTTACCAGAGGACAGACACAGATTTGCAACGTGTGTACTCTGGCACCTTTGTCCGAGCAGCAGAGAATTGACGGTCTGGATGAAAATGAAGTGAGCAAGCGATATATGCATCATTATAATTTCCCTTCCTACTCGGTAGGCGAGACCAAACCTTCCAGAGGACCTGGAAGAAGAGAGATTGGTCATGGAGCATTGGCAGAGAGAGCGCTGATTCCGGTACTTCCTTCTGAGGAAGAATTCCCTTATGCAATCCGTACTGTGTCCGAGACTTTTGAATCCAATGGTTCCACTTCCATGGCATCTACCTGTGCATCCTGTATGTCACTTATGGCTGCAGGTGTTCCCATCAAGAAGATGGTTGCAGGTATTTCCTGTGGTCTGGTTACCGGGGAGACAGATGATGATTTTGTACTTCTTACAGATATCCAGGGACTTGAGGATTTCTTTGGAGATATGGACTTTAAGGTTACCGGAACTACGGAAGGTATTACCGCAATTCAGATGGATATTAAGATTCATGGTTTGACAAGACCCATTGTGGAAGGCGCTATTGCAAGATGCCGTGAAGCAAGACTGTTTATCATGGATACCTGTATGAAACCTGCAATTTCGGCACCCAGACCGGAAGTAGGACCTTATGCACCCAAGATCATTTCCATTCAGATTGATCCGGAAAAGATTGGTGACGTGGTTGGACAGCGCGGAAAGACCATCAATGAGATCATTGCTCGTACCGATGTTAAGATAGACATCACCGATGACGGTAAGGTATCCGTGTGCGGAACAGAACCTGAGATGATGGCAAAGGCAGTAGAATATATCAAGACCATTGTGACTGACTATCAGGAAGGCCAGATTTTCCAGGGTATTGTAGTCAGCATCAAAGAATTTGGCGCATTTATTGAATTTGCTCCCGGCAAAGAGGGAATGGTTCATATTTCCAAGATTGCCAAGGAAAGAATCAATCATGTGGAAGATGTGCTTACGCTTG
>CAMWJC010000025.1 GCA_947174495.1 uncultured Lachnospiraceae bacterium
GCGCCAAATTGGAATGCAAGCATTCCAGCTTGGCTTATGCCTTCCGCGCAAATAATAGTCCGGGTTTGAATTTCAAACCCGGACTATTTATATTAACCGCATTCCCTCTTCTCTGGGACAGATCATCATTTCAATCCTGCAATCTGCCAAATATTGATAGTTGGCTTCCAGCGTATAAGCAACCTGCACCCTGATCTGATTATCGGATTCATCCACCGAAACAGATCCGGTATCAATCCCAATCAGTATATTGCCATAAGGCGTCATATAACTTGTCATATTCTTTTGATGTTCTTCAAATACCATATGTACATTGATAAGACCCTTCTTCGTTACCTCCAGGCAGGTATCATCAAATTTGATCATGTTTTTGGTTACATCATCAAACCCTTCCGTCACCTCATCATACAGAACATAATGGTTTCCGTTTTTCCTATAATAATCCGCAGCCGTGATCGTCTCCAATTCCTGACTGCCGTCTCCGTTTTCAAGCTGCAGCCCTTTTAAAGACAATAAAACCTCTTTTGTCATCATAACACTTCCTAATATTCCTCAATATTGATTACTTTTGCTGATAAAATTCCATACTTAATAATGGAATTGGCAAAGCCCTTAAACTTTTCCGCCGCATCGCTGACAAAAAAGCGGTAGCAGTTATCACCAAGCTTTGTCTCTTCCTCGTTTAAAAGCTCCTGCCTCTTCAGCATTTCTTTTAGCTCTCTTGCCGTCTCATAGGCAGGATTAACCAGCGTCACTTCTTCTCCCATGACCTTCCCTACTGTAGAACGAATCAACGGGTAGTGGGTACATCCTAAAATCAGCGTATCGATTCCGATATCAATCAGTTCCGTCAGATATCTCTTGGCAATTTCATCCGTCACCGGATCCTGCCATAATCCTTCCTCCACCAGTGGCACAAAAAGCGGACAGGCCTTTCCGATCACCTCCGCCCCCGGTTTGATCTCTTTTATGTATCGTGAATAAATACCGCTCCCTATGGTACCTTCCGTGCCAATCACCCCAATCTTGCCGTTGCAGGTCGCCTCTGCTGCAACCAGGGCTCCTGGCTTTACCACCCCGATCATGGGTAATTCCGTTTCTGCCTCGATCTCTTCCAGGGCATAAGCACTTGCGGTGTTACATGCCACCACAATTGCTTTAACCTCCTGGGTCTGCAAAAAACGTACGATCTGTCTGGAAAATCTTGTCACAGTCTCTTTGGATTTACTTCCATAGGGTACTCTGGCCGTATCTCCAAAATAAACAATTTTCTCTCTGGGCATCTGCCGCATGATCTCTCTTGCTACCGTCAAACCTCCCAGCCCAGAGTCAAACACCCCTATAGGTGCATTTTGGTTGCTCATAACCTGATTCCTTCTCTGCTTTGTCCTTTTCTTTTCTCTGATATAAATATTCTGCAATACGACTTTTTATACAAAGATTTCCGCTCACAATCCCTGTGCTTCCCAACTCTTCTCCGATTTTTACAGGCGAAGATGCTTCTTCTCCCCGAAATTGCTTCTCACCGGGCACCTGTGCGCTCTCATCCCGCATCTTGGCTTCTGTCTCCTGTTCCTCGACTTCTGCCTCTTGTGTGCAGCTTTCCGTCACCATAGACAGTTCCGGATAAATAAATCCCCACCAACCAAACGTCACTACAACAATGACTGCCATTTCCAAAAATTTTCTCATACCACTCTTATCCTTTCTTTCTGATAAGAGTGTTTCCTAATTACAAATGTTTATTCAGTCTGCTTTCGTTTTCCAGTCTGATCTGGCGAATAATAGACTTCTCTTGATTATCAATGTGAAGTTTAGCCGCATTTGCCGCACGCTCCTTATCCCTGGCTGCAATGCTCTCATAGATTTCTCTGTGCTCCGCAATCAGGTTATCGTGACCACTTTCTTCACTGATATACATAAAGCGATATCGATACATCTGCTCAGACAAATTGTTTACCAGCTGCTTTAAACGGAGATTCCCAGTTGCCTCCACAATAATGTCGTGCAATGCCACATCTGCCTGCGCAGTCACCGCCGCATCTTTTCCCCTGGTTGCCTTTTCAAATTCCTGACAGGCCTCGAAAAGCCGCTCGATATCCTCCTGCGAAATTCTGTCACAGGCAAGCTCCACGCTTAAGGCGTCCAATGCACGGCGTACCTCCAGCACATCACTTAAATTCTTTTCCGTAATCCTTGCCACCTCAGCTCCCCGTCTGGGAATCATGATGACCAGTCCTTCAAGCTCCAGCTTGCGAATCGCCTCGCGGATGGGTGTTCTGCTGACCCCTAAGCGGTTTGCAAGATGCACCTCCATTAATCGCTCTCCAGGTTTTAGATGTCCTGTTAAAATTGCTTTTCTTAAAGTGTTAAACACCACGTCGCGAAGAGGTAGAAACTCATCCATCTCAATCTGTAACTGCTCTTCCATTTCTGACCTCCTTTCGAATAATCTTAACCTGCATTGTAAAATCGAGTAACAAAAACTTGCTGTGCAAGTTCTTGTCTGCGGATTTGGTCTGCCGCCCTCTGTGCGGCTTCCCTTTCTGTAAATATTCCAAAGACAGTCGGACCGCTCCCGCTCATAAGCGCGCTTTCCGCCCCTTCCATCTTCATTAGTTCTTTTATCTTTTCAATCACCGGATACTCTCTGATTGTTACCGTTTCCAGAACATTTTCCATACGTCCTGTAATTCCTCTCAGATCTCCGGTCTCAATCGCTTCTATCATCCCGTCAATGTCCGGATGGCTTTCCAGTTTGTCTGCATGAAGATTTTCATATACAAATTTGGTGGAAACATCGGTATCCGGCTTCGCCACCAGAAGAACACACGCAGGCGGCGCCGGAAGCGGTGTCAGGATCTCTCCGATCCCTTCCGAAAGCGCCGTACCACCCATAATGCAGTATGGAACGTCCGCACCAATCTTTACCCCCAGCTTCTTCATCTCCTCAAGACTCATGAAAAGATCAAACAACTCATTGAATCCGTGAAACACCGCTGCGGCATCCGTACTTCCCCCTGCCATGCCGGCTGCAACAGGAATGTTTTTCTCCAAGGTAATCCGGACTCCCTGCTTAATGTTCTTTTCCTTTGTAATAAGCTCTGCTGCCCGATAAATCAGATTGTCCTTTCCGACTGGCAGCGCTGCGTTTCCCACAGACAGTTCAATCCCTGGTTCCTCACATGCGGTAAAGGTCAACCTGTCCCAGATATCTACGGTCTGCATGATCATTTTGACCTCATGATAACCGTCCATGCGCCGTCTAAGCACATCCAGTCCCAGATTGATCTTGGCATATGCCTTTCTCTCCACAAAATCCATTGTTCTAATCATGTCCTTCCCCCGGTCTGTGTATACCCGGTACTTTTGACCGATTTGATTGTATACATTATACATAAAGATTGTACTTAATTATATACAAGGGTGGTGTGTTTCGTCAAGTTATCGTTTAACTTGGGTATGCGTATGCAAAACGGTCGTACAGAATAAAATAAATCCTACGTCACCACGCTTGATAAAGCGTTCGCGAATTGGTTCCTTAAGGATTTATTTTATTCTGTGCTGAATTGTCGAATGACGCAAAGCCCAACTGGGAACTCGGCTAAGGTCGAATGGTTCACCTTTTGACAAACAGACGGACAGTAGATTGGGCGGATATAGCGGAGATTCCTGACACAGCAAAAAAAATTTTAAATTTTTTTGTTTTTTTCTATAATCCTCTAAACTATTTCTCTCATCTGACCGATACCAATATTACAAATATAACCAAGGAGGGTGAATTATGAGCGTAAAAGGAGTTACAGGTGCCAGCGATGCCTACAGCACATATGCTGCACAGCCGAAGACAAATACTGAGGCTAAAACTGAAACCAAAGCAACCGAAAAAGAGAAAACAGAATCTGCAGGTGCAGTGTACGAGCCTTCGAAAGAAGCACAAGCTGCTGCAAGCAAAAAGACCTATAAGACGGATGCCAATCTGGTAGCTAAGCTGAAAGCAGATGCAGAAGCAAGAACTTCACAGCTTCAAAGTCTTGTAGAGAAAATGCTGACAAAGCAGGGCCAGACCTACGGAAAGGCAAATGACATCTGGAGTATTTTATCCAGTGGTAATTTCACTGTTGATCCTGCTACCAAAGCACAGGCACAGGCTGATATCGCAGAAGATGGATATTGGGGTGTATCTCAGACCTCACAGCGTATTTTGGATTTTGCTACCGCTTTAACAGGCGGCGATCCTGATAAGATTGAGGAGATGCGTGCTGCATTCCAGAAAGGCTTTAAACAGGCAGAAAAGACCTGGGGCGGAAGTCTTCCCGATATTTCTCAGCGTACTTACGATGCTGTTATGAAAGGCTTTGATGACATGGCAAAAGCGGCCGGAGTTGAGGAATAATTGCATATTATTCAACAAGTAATGTAACCCAAAAGAAGAGTGTCCTTGACACTCTTCTTTTTCTTTCACATTCCCTTTACAATCAAAATCTTATCACCGGCTTTTACTTCATCGCTGGAAAGATTGTTTGTCTGCCGGATAAGCGATACCGGTACATAATACCGCTTTCCGATATCCCAGAGGCTCTCCCCTTCCCTGACCATATAAACTGCTATCCCCGGCAATGCCGCCATCTTTTCCATATCCGGTTCAGATACAATGATCTGTTCCACAATTTTTTCCTGCCATTGTTTATAAATATTGGAACGGAAATAAAGAACGCATTTCACATCCACTTCTTTATTGTCAATGATTGCGACCGTTACCTGGTCTACACTGGCGCTTACCGGATAAATACAATCATCAAGCGTCCCTTCTGTTTCCAGCAGATACTCAAACGGAATGCTTCCCCGTATCACTCCATATTTATCGCCTTCGCTGCTGCATTCAAAAAAGATTTGCAATTCAACAGTCCCAGTGATAGCAATCCCGCCTTCCACCGCATTCTTTTCGCTAATCTGCAGATTGCTTGCCGTATGAAGGATCTTGTAAATCATGCTGTTTTCTTCCTGTGCCTTAAAATGACCGGCTATTTTTGCTTTTCCGTTGCTCTTTGCCTGAAGCTTCCGAAAATCCGCATTTTTTTCTTGAACCGAAACCTCCTTCACGACACCGTAAACATCCGAAAGCAGGTCAATGCTATCTTCCTCATAGATGCAGATATCCAAATCCAGACACTGCTCAAAAGTAATTACTCTGTCCTCACCGTCAAAATCAGGACGTACTTCTACTTCCCTGCTTTCCGCATTGAGACGTATTTCCGGAATCATTCCTTCCCTACACCCGGGACATTCCAGACTTCCTGCAAAAGGCAGGGTAGTCTCATAATGACAAATTTCCTCTTCCTCTCCTTCTCCCCTGTACAAGAAAAAGGCATGCAATTCACCTTGCAATGCAATTTTATCATCCAGCACTTTAAATTCTACAGTTCCCGGAACAACTTCTGACCAGATCATAGCTGTAATATTGGGAAAACTTCCAGGAATTTCTACCTCTTCTTTAATTCGGAAAATGTCCTTCTTTTTCACCACCATTGCAGCTACATTTAAAGTCTTTTTTCGGAATTCTACCGGCTCCTCACTGTAAAGATCCACAGCAGTCTCTTCATCCCGAATCTCCTCGCAGCTAAGCGACAGTCCTATCAAAGACTGTACACTGATCTTACGAGAATTGATCAGTCCAATGCTTAAATCCTCAATCTCCCAGTCTACGTTAACGCTGTCCCCGTTTCGGACTCCCTCCATGAAGACCATTTCCTCGAAAGGAATCTCTCCTTCCATACATGCAACATCGTTTCTTTCTCCTGTGCCACTCCCCTTTTCCGCCAGATAGAGAACAGAAAACTCCAGTTTCCCCTTTACAGTTACGTGATCGTCCGTCACTTTTACCTCGTCAACTGCCATATTTCCTCTATCCAAAATCAGCTTTGCAGCATCCGGCCTGGAATCCGATATGATCACATCATCTTCCAGCGTCATCTGAGTAAATGCCTTGCATTTCACACAGTCCATATGTATATTCCGCTTGATCAGTTCCACAAAAATACCTCCCTGCGTGTACTTATTGTAAATGTATGCCGGCGGGAGGTAAAATATGAAATTAACGTTTAACTTGGGTATGTATATGCGAGACATCCGCTTAGATGAAAAGCTCAACTGGAACTTCTGTATTTACCAGGAAGAACATACCAATCCAATATTCAGAATTGTAATTTGACAAGTCCCGTCCTCTAACCGATATTTATTTAAGTTATCATCTTTTTTCTGTTACAGGAATCCAAATTTCACTAACATAATCACAAGAAGTGTTATCTCCCGGTAAATAATTTTCGATATCAAAATCGGGTATCAATTCATAATCTGCTCCCGGAAGCCACTCACGGTAAATATCTTCCCACGTTTTTCGAATTGCATCTGGTGTCGGCCCTACACATTTAAAAATTGCCCATGTATAAGACGGAATGTTAATAATCTGAAAACCTTCCGGTATTTCTTTCACATCATCGGCATCGCATCCTATTCCATACATAAATTCTCCTGCGCCTTCTTTTTCCTGTGCACAAATCCCCAAATATCCCGGTGCCTTTTTGTATACTTCATTTCGATAATACTCTTCCCAAAATGCAGGAATTCCTTTTTCGCTGCTTTCCTCCGTAAACATTCTGGCATATACAAGCAGCCTGAACTCTTCTTTCTTCTCAATGCGATAATCCATGATAGTACCACCTTCCACTGATATTTTGACAACAAGTTTATTAAAGGATTTCAGTTCATTTCCCTTTTTGGCCTGACTTGGAGTGATCCCATGAAATCTGGTAAATGCTTTCGTAAAGCTTTCCGCTGAATTGTATGCATACTTAAATGCAACATCAATAACTTTTGTATTTTGTCTTGTTAATTCTTCTCCTGCTAGGGATAATCTTCTTTTTCTAATGTATTCGCCCACAGTCATACCTGTAAAAAGGTTAAACATTCTTTGGAAATGAAATGATGAAATATGTACATATCTGGAAACATCTTCACAATGTATATCTTCTGTTAAGTGCTTTTCCATATATTCTATTGCCTTATTAATTGATTGTACCCATTTCATACACTGCCTCCTTCTATCATATATTTTATTGGCTTATCATTAAAAAATCCTGACATTTTGTGCTCATTTATGTCTGAAAATGCGATCCTTTGTACATACCGTGCTGCACGGGAGTAAGATGAACTCCCGTTTGGTTCCAAAATAAGGCAGAAAGAAATGTTAAGTACATTTCAAAAAAACTTTCCCTTGTAAAATGACCATAAGGGCAAAACAAGGGAAAATACATATCACTTTACTATATGAGGTACAAACAATTTGTAACTTAGGCACTCGCATATGCCGCTTCTGCCGTTCTCGCCATTTCCGCAATATCCATCACATTGGGACTGGGAATGATAATCCTTCTTTGTCGTTTTATAGAAGCATCCAAGGCATGCCCCTGCCCCGCAGACCATCAGATATAGAGGTTTAGCTTGTTAACGCCGCCCTTTGAAGCAAGTCATTGATTACACCAATATCCTCTATTTTATTTATCCCAAAACATCTTTTTCCTGCATCCTTGATAGAAGATCCGATATGATAGCCTTCTGTTCCATCAATTACGATAAATCTGTCGTGAAATGCAGTAGTATGCTTTAACATCAAGTTCGGATACTGGGCATTAAAATTTGCAACATCTTGTACTGTCAGTCTTGCACTTGGAAGAGTGTAAATTGTTACATCCACGCCATCTTTTTTCTTTGATAAGATATTAAGTGTTACAATGTCCACATATCCATCAATCAGCACAATGGTCTTATCAGCTTGTCGCACTATATCTGCCATCAAACTGAAAGCATCAAATATCTGCCCATTAAAGAAGATTTTTTGGCTGTCTTCCTCATGGTCTGATATGTACTTAAATACTTGCGCTAACTGTTCTTCTGTTTTTTTCTCAAATGCTTCTCTTTTTATATCTGATTCAATCTGACGAGTCTCAATATTATTCACCTGCTTAAATAAATACATTGTATCAGCCATGTATCTACGAATTTCAACAAACGTATCCATAATATTGATGCTCACCTGAACAGCAACATCACTTTTCAATACAGAAGAAAGCATTGCTATTCCCTGCTCAGTGAAAGCATAAGGCATAAACCGTCTGCCACCATAATTGTCCCCTGAACTTGAAATCATATTTTGTGATTTCAAGTTTTCAAATTCCTCTTTTGTTAATTGAAATCTGAACCTTTCTGGAAATCGAGAGATATTCCTTTTAACTGCCTGGTTTAATATTCTTGTTTCCACATGATACAACATTGCCAAGTCACTATCTATCATAACTTGCTTTCCCCTGATTACATAAATTAAATTCTGTATCTGTGCAGTGCTGGCCTCGACCGCTATTGGTAAATTTCTACTTTCTTCCAAAAATATCTCCTCTCCAAACTTGATATCACAATTTGTGATTTCATGTTAAATTCGTATCTATTACATCTATAGTAAATGACATAAAAAATTTCTATGCCCAAAAACGAAATAAAGGCTCCCCCTCTCAAAAACAACTTTTCACCGCACCCCGCCGATCAACTCCTGAATATCCTCCACTCCATATTGCTCCATATAGCTCTCAATCCCTTCCACGATCTCCACCGTGGCATAGGGATTCACAAAATTCATGGCTCCTACCGCAACTGCGCTGGCCCCTACCAGAAGAAATTCAATGGCATCCTCCGCCGTGGCAATACCGCCCATTCCGATAATGGGTATTTTGACTGCCTGAGCCGTCTGATATACCATGCGCACGGCCACCGGCTTAATTGCCGGTCCGGAAAGACCGCCTGTACGATTGGCAAGCGCAAACGTCCGTCTGTGAACATCAATTTTCATGCCTGTCAGGGTATTGATCAAAGATACCGCATCCGCACCTGCCGCTTCTGCTGCTCTCGCCATTTCCGCAATATCCGTCACATTGGGGCTAAGCTTCATAATAACCGGCTGTTTTGCCACCTTCTTGATTCGTGAGGTAATATCGTATAAGCAATCTGCCTTTTGTCCAAAGGCAATTGCGCCTTCCTTTACATTCGGGCAGGAAACATTAATCTCCAGCATATCTACCGAAGTATCTCCCAGCCTTTCCACCACTTCAAGGTAATCCTCCACGCTTTTCCCGCATACATTTACAATCTTTATGATGTTAAACTGCTCAAGAAAGGGCAAGTCACGCTCAAGAAATACATCAATCCCTGGATTTTGCAAGCCAATGGCATTCAGCATTCCGCCATAGGTTTCTGCCACTCTTGGAACCGGATTTCCTTCCCACGGGATATTTGCCACCCCTTTAGTAACCACTCCGCCAAGTCTGTTCAAATCTACAAAATCACTGTATTCCATTCCGGATCCAAAGGTTCCCGATGCAGTCATGACAGGATTTTTAAACTCCACACCGGCAATTGTCACTTTTGTATTCATCAGATCTCCACCTCCTGTGCATCAAAAACCGGACCATCGGTACAGATTCTTGCATTATTTACATGAGAATGATGATCCTTCTTTGTCGTTTTACAGACGCATCCAAGACATGCCCCTACCCCGCAGGCCATCCTCTCTTCCAAAGAAATGTAGGCTTTGATTTCATTCTGCGCCGCGTAGTTTTTAATTGCCCGCAGCATAGGCATAGGCCCGCATGCCATCAGAACTTCCGGACAAAGTTTCTCCTGCTGCAGTGCATCCAGCACATTTCCTTTCACGCCCACGCTGCCGTCCTCAGTGGCAACCAGAACCTTTCCATACTTCTGAAGGTCATCATGAAGAAACAGATTCTTATCCCTGTAGCCGACTATGATAGTCGGGATACTGTCCTGTTCCTTCAGTTCCCTTGCAAGCTCCAACATGGGCGGAATACCAATTCCTCCTCCCAGCAAGAGCACCTTTTTCCCTTTATATTCCTCTACCGGAAATCCATTTCCCAAGATTCCAAGCACTTCCACCTTCTGCCCTGGCTGCCAGCCGGCAAACTCCGCCGTGCCGACCCCCGCAATCCGGTACACCAGACGAATAGCGCCTTTTGTCCCGTCCACCTGACAAATGCTGATGGGTCTTGGCAATAAATGCGCTCCATCGGTGGGATAAATCCCCAGAAACTGACCGGCATGTGCCTCCTCTGCCAGCTCCGTCTCAAGCCACAAATCATAAATAGCTGGCGCGATCATCTGCTGTGAGATCACCACCGCCTGCACCTTCTTTTTCCTACTCATACTTCGCCTCCAAATCTCAGGAGTTGGCTCTGCAGCCAACTCTACCAAATTTGATTCTCAAATTCCTGTTGACACTTCACTACAACTACAGCGTTTTCCTATCTCATAAACGATTTCGCCGCCACAAATTGTTGCATGTACCACTCCGGGCATTTCTTCTCCAAGGAAAGGGGAATTGCAGGCTTTTGAAGCAAATTCTCTCACAGTCCAATGCTCCTTAGTATCAAACAAAACAAGATCCGCCGCTGCTCCCTCCTTGAGTACACCCCCATCTAACCCATACAACCTACAAGGAGCCGTGCTCATCCGATGAATCAGTCTGGGAAGCGTCAAATATCCCTTTTCCACCAATTCCCGAATTCCCAGGGATAATGCTGTCTCCAAACCGATGATACCGCTTGGTGCCGCCGTAATCGCCTTTTCCTTTTCCTGACTACTATGGGGTGCATGATCGGTAGCAATCAATTCAATGGTTCCATCCGCCAGGCCTTCTATAATCGCCAGCCTGTCCTCTTCTTCGCGAAGCGGAGGATTCATCTTTGCCAGAGTTCCTTTTTCGATCACTGCCTGCTGGGTAAGGGTAAAATGGTGAGGTGTTGCCTCAGCATGAACAGCAATTCCTTTCTTTCTGGCCTGTCGTACCAGTTCTACCGCTTCCTTTGTGCTGATATGCTGAATCACAATTTCAGCACCTGTTTCCTCTGCCAGCTCAAGATCACGTTCCACCAAAGTATATTCTGCTTCACGGGGGGAACCGCCGATTCCATAATAGCGGGAAGCTTCTCCTGCATGAACGCCGTTATTCGTTATCAGCTTTGGATCTTCCTCATGAAAACTGATTGGCTTATTCAGCCCTTTTGCACGTACCATTGCTTCTCTCACCAGCTCTGGATCAAGAAGTGGAATCCCGTCATCCGTAAACCCCGCTGCTCCGGCTGCTGCCAGCTCTTCCATATCCGTCAGTTCCTTTCCCTTCATCTGCTTTGACACATTGGCGCAGGAATAAATGTGGATTCCCGTATTTTCGCCTTTTTTCAGCACATAGGAAAGAACCTCCTTTGTATCCACGCAGGGGCTTGTATTTGCCATCAGCACGATCTGGGTAAAGCCACCCTTTTTGGCAGCTGCTGCACCAGTATTTATATCTTCCTTATAAAGGAATCCTGGATCGCGGAAATGAACATGGGTATCCGCAAGTCCCGGCGCAATCATAAGACCATCTGCCCTCAATACAGGAATTCCCTCCGGTTCCTTTTCCTGCCTGCTTAAAATTCTGCTTATTCTTCCCTCCCGGACCAAAAGATTGCCAGAATAAATCTGATCTTTCTCCGGATCCACAAGCAGACCTCCTTTTATATAAAGATTTCCTCTTTTCACAATCGCACCCACACCTTTCGAATAACATTATATAATAAAATTGTGGAATGAACAAATCTATTATATAATGTTACTATCTATTACTAAAGGAGGGAGATACTTTGAAATCCATTAAAACAAAAATTACACTCAGCATTCTTATATGTACCCTGATTTCCTCTGTATTCGTAGGTTTTTTAAGCATCAGCGATTCCAGAAAGGTATCCAATGAAAATGCCGAGCAGATTCTTGCACTGACCGCCAAACAAAAGAGCATTGAAATTGAATCTATGATCACTACCATTGAGCAATCTGTCGATACGCTCAGCGACCTCGCTTTAGAAAAGCTGGATTTTTCCAAATTTCCTAACAATGACAGTTATGTAACAGCATACACAGATTCCATTATGAACGATGTGCTCAAATTTGGTGAAAACACTTCGGGCGCCATTACCGCTTACGTCCGTTATAATCCCGACTTTACGGACCCCATTTCCGGTATTTTCTACACACGAAACAGCACTACAGAAGCTTTTACCAGTGTTACTCCTACTGATTTTACCATGTATGATAAAACCGATCTGACCCACGTCGGCTGGTACTATATCCCCGTGCAAAACGGCGCTCCACTCTGGATGGACCCTTATTTAAATGAGAATATCAATGTTTTCATGATTTCTTATGTGGTTCCGCTTTATGTGGAGGGAACCTCTGTGGGCATTATTGGTATGGATATTGATTTTTCCACACTCACGGATATGGTTTTTGGAACCGGCGTTTTTCCTTCGGATTATGCCTTCCTGTACAACGCTGATGGCCTCATCACTGCCCATCCTTCTCTAGAGACAGGTACCGATCTTTCATCCATAGATGGACTGGAAAGTATAAGGGCATCACTTCTTAATTCCGAAAGCGCAGGAACCGCATTACATTTCCATAGTGATGGAGCAGCAAGAACTCTTGTATTTTACCCTCTTTCAAACGGAATGAACCTGGCTCTTTGCTCGTTGGATTCCGAAATCCGTACAAATGCCGATCATCTTTCTTTGCAGATCTTAATTGCTATTTTTGTATGTATGATCATCTGCATAGTACTTAGCTTGATCATCAGTCACAATATTGCTAACCCTATCCGTCTGATCACAGATATTGTACGGCAGTCTTCAGAATTGAATTTCCGCAAAACCGAGCACGGCGCACGACTCCACAAACAAAGGGATGAAACCGGCGTCATGGCCGCTGCGGTAAGCGAGCTACGCCAAGTTCTACGAGACATGGTAGGCGATATGGAGCAGATCGAAACCACAATTCTCGCTAATGTAAACCAGCTTGACAAGATTATGCAGGAAAACAATTCAGCTTCTGAGGATAATTCCGCGACGACTCAGGAGCTGGCTGCGGGAATGGAGGAAACCACCGCAAGCACTTTAACGATTACCAATAATGTAAACGACATTAAAGAGAATGCTTCCGGTATCCTTTCACTTTCCGTGGAGGGTCAAAATACCTCCCAGCAGGTTCTGGATCGTGCAAAACAACTTAAGGATACCACTATTGACTCCAGCAATAGGACCATGACTGTTTACGAAACCATGAGAGGCCGGATTATTGAAGCAGTAGAGCGCTCCAAGGCTGTTGCAAAGATCAACGAGCTCACCGATGACATCCGGCAGATTTCCTCTCAGACAAATCTTCTGGCATTAAACGCCAATATTGAAGCTGCCAGAGCAGGAGAAGCCGGCCGCGGATTTGCAGTGGTTGCCACGGAGATCGGCGCACTTGCCAATCAAACTTTCCACACAGTGGATGGCATTAACGAAATCGTGGCAGAAGTTAATCAATCCGTTTCCGGTATGACCGAATGCCTGCGCACGATCATGGAATTTCTGGAAAAAACAGTT
The DNA here is from genome assembly GCA_947174495.1 of uncultured Lachnospiraceae bacterium. Classification (GTDB taxonomy): domain Bacteria; phylum Bacillota; class Clostridia; order Lachnospirales; family Lachnospiraceae; genus Suilimivivens. The sequence continues at coordinate 13,524 of CAMWJC010000025.1, forward strand.
GTAACAGATTATGATTCCTTTAAAGAAGTGGGCATTCAATATGAGGAAGATGCCAATTCCTTTACAGCATCCATGACACAAATTCATGACGAAGTTACACAGTTGACTCAGAGAATTAATGAAATTGCAGATACTATCAATAATGTCAGCGATACCATCAATCAGTCCTCCGAGGGAATCAATCTGATTGCAGAAAAGTCCTCTGATGCGGTTGCCAAAACATTAGAAGGTTATGAGTTGGTTCGGGAATGCAAGGAAAGCGTTTCCAAACTGAAAGAAATTACCGGACAATTTCAGATCTGATCAATATCATACAACAGACTGCTCACTTCGCGAACAGTCCTTATGTTAAAACACCGGCCATGCATCTGCATGGCCGGCTATTTTAATTAAATACCACTGGTTTATCCACAAACTCTGTCTTCAAGACAATGTATGGAGTAGATGGTGCTTTTTTCTTTCCGGAGACCGGATCTGAAGGGTCTGGTCCCAACAGTGTCGTATCCGCATAAATTGCATTCTCGGTAAGATATAGTGCATTGACCGCAATGCTATATCCGCCGCTTACTTGCTCCCCGTATCCAATACAAATATACATAAATCCATTGTCTTGATAAGTTACTTTAAAGGGGGACTCCTTCTTTTCTTCGATCACTGCTTTCAATTCCTCGGGAATATTCTCATCCGCCAGCACAGTGAATTCCAAATCCTTTATCTTTTCCATCGGATCTCTTTTTTCACTGCATCCTACAAGCAGACTAAAGAAAAGCAGTCCCACCATGCTTAGTATACATCTCACATATTTTGTTCCACGATTTCTCATCTGATCACCCATAAATTACACGATTTCCTTTTTATAATCTATGAGTACACCGGAAAAAGAATACCTCCAATTATAAAACCAAGTGGTTACTGTGTAACGCTTTGCTTTCCCAGAGTAACGCTGACCACGTCCTCCTCATAACGTTCGTACATCATTTTCATAACTGTAAGTTCAATGGTATCTCCTGCCGCAAAATAGCTTAACTCTTCCTTAAGCTCCTCCATAGAATCGATTTCTTCACCGTTCAATGCTGTAATAATGTATCCTTTTGCAATTCCTGCTCGATCCGCTGCTCCTCCTTCAATAACGGAAGATACATAAACTCCCTTGGGCATATTGTATAATTCAGAATAATCTGAATAAACATTAACACCAGTAATTCCCAAGTAACCTCTCTTATCCTCTGCCACTTTTAACCTGGTTTCCTTGGACATTAGATTTTCGATAATAGGCTTTACATCGGAAATAGGAATTGCATAACCCATTCCTTCCACTACTGAGGCACCAATCTTTTGGGAATTGATGCCGATTACCTCGCCCTGCATATTCAGCAGTGCGCCTCCGGAATTTCCGGGATTGATAGCCGCATCCGTCTGAATAAAGGTATTGATTTCTACATCAGAAGCTGTCATGTCCGGCAGTTCTCCGTCAGATGTGGGAATTGCCCGGTTCAAAGCACTGACAACACCGGTTGTTACCGATTGACCATATCCCAATGCATTACCGATAGCAATTGCTGGCTCTCCCACAGTCAGAGAATCGCTGTCTCCCAGTTTTGCAATAGCAATGGTATCCATGGTATCATTGCTGATATCACTCAACTGCACGGCAATCACAGCCAGATCTTTATCAAAATCAACACCCTTGATCTGAGCCTGTGCCTGGGTTCCGTCAACAAACTGCACGGTCAGCTCTTCTGCCTGCGCCACTACATGCTCATTGGATACTAACAAAAGCTCCGTATCATTCTGCCCTACAATAAATCCGGAACCGGCGCTTCTTGCTTCACTGCTATACTCCTGCCCCCAAAAGGTCATTCTCTCCACATAACGATTATTGATGGACACTACTGACGGCATAACCGCTTTTACAACCTCTGTCACATCTGTTACCGTTGTGTAATAAGATGAGGTCTGCGTCTGTGTAATGCCGCTCTCCTGTACTTCCTCTGCTGCTGCCGAAGCAGATTCCGGACTCTCTTCTATTTTCTCCAATTGCTGCGTGTCAGGAACTTCTGTCACTTTTATTTGATTTTTCCCGCTTATTCTTTCTCCTAAAATGTTCCCTGCCGTGGTTACTGCAAAAAATCCCATTCCTGCAAAAACGCCAAAGCACAGACCACAACATAGCGCTACCGCAATTTTTTTGCCAAATCCAAAGCTCTTTTTCGGCTCCGGCATCTTTCTGACAGGCACCCCGCTCATGGAACCGGACTGTCCATACCCGCCGCCTCCAAAATTGTCCATATGGCTGCTTTCATTTTCTGTGTGGTTGGTATCATAATGATAAGTATTATTGGGATAATTATTTTCGTACATAGCAATTACCTCTTTTCTTTCCTGTGTTTCTGTGGTTAACGACATTAGAAATTTGTTATGTCGTTTACTATATGCTAAGTATATTCACTAATTGTGTTCAATTTGTGACAACTTTTTGTTTTTTCTGTTGTCTCCAATAATCCTTATTCATGGAACATGCCACCACCATCTTCTGTGGCAGCTTCCGATACCGCTTTCCAAGAAAATACCCCGCATATTTGCATGCGCTCTGCCAGAAAAGTTTTACAATCAGCCATGGCTTTCCTTTTTGCATCAAATAAATGCAGGTATTTTTAATCAGGCGTATTCCTTCGGATTCCGCCGTTATACCTCCAAAAATCTCCGGATACTGAGCATGAGATACCCCCAGATCAAAATTGCGGTGAAATTGCTGTGCGCCGCTGTAATTATGAGAGTGTATCACCTGAGCATCCGCTGCATAGGCAATTCCAAATCCTCTATCAAGAGCCCGCCTTGCATAAATCATATCTTCGTTAAATATCGTATGTGCCGCAAAACCTCCCAGCTCATCAAAAGTCTCCCTCCGGTATGCAGCGCAGGCATTGGATGCAAAAAAAGCTTTGATTCCCAATTCTGGAATATCCTCTGCATATTTCACCCTGGAGATTTCCGGATAATTAAAGCCTCTGGTAAACGCCTCCAAAACGCCGCAATCCTGACTTGGAAGCTGTCTTCCGTAAGAAATGGCTATCTTGTGATCTTTAAATGGAGCCAGTAAATTTTGGAGCAAGTTGTCATCCTTTGGCATGCAATCATCGGTAAGCATGACAAAATACGGACTGTCCGACAAAGATACTCCGTAATTTCTGGTTTTTCCGTGATCAAATTCTTCCTTTGAGATATGCCGTATCAACAAATTATCATATTTTTGCAGCAATTCCTGTTCCGAAATTCTTTCATCAAAACATTTCTTTTCCGTATTGATAATGATAATCCTTTTCAAGTACTGTCTCTGCCTGCTCAGCATATCCAGAAGCTGCAGAAATGATTTTTCTGGTTTATAAACTGGAATAATAACATCCGCCTCTACCTTTTCCGTGCCCATGATAAACCTCCATGCCGCATCTTGAATTACTTCCTGCACTTACCCATGCATTTACAAAAGGGACCAGCTTACGTTGGTCCCTTCTCTACTATTTAATGTACTGACTGGTATCCGCTTTAATCTTTTCGCTGTATTCCTTTACCTGATCAGACGGTTCATATTCATAATCCTGGAACAGGAATCCGTGAAGCCACTTAACATTCTCGGTCAGGTCCGTGGGTACTATACAGCTTCCCTTGGTACCAATATTTCCGGTAGAAAGCATATCCCTATTCGGAAATCCTGCCTGATCCACCACCTCATACTTGGTAACATCTGATAAAAGTTCCAGAATTTCTGTCAGATCCAGTGAAGTATAAATTTCATTGAACACCTTGTTTGCAATCTCATTTAAGGCTGACGGAGATGCCTTCTTTGTCTTTTCCGCAATGGCAAGCAGCACCGTCCGCTGACGCTGGGTACGCTGGAAGTCATCGCCTATATATCTGATACGACAGTAAGCCGTAGCCTGCAGGCCGTTCAGTGTCTGCCTTCCCGCTGTGGTGACCGGTATATAATCCGTTCCGGCATTTGCCTCATAATGCTCACCATCTTTAGTCGTACCCACCATACTGATCTGATAATTGTTCAGATGTTGGATCTCCGCTTCTGTCACTTCAATTTCTACACCGCCCAGCGCATCAATGGTATCCCGAAGTCCTGCAAATCCTACGGTAACAAAATCTGTTATATTCATATCCAGATTCATGTTCAGCATGTTCATTGCCATCTTGGGACCGCCCTTGGCATAGGCTGAATTACATTTATTATAAGTATCATTACTCAGATTCAGATAACTGTCACGGTAAACACTGACCAATCTGCATTCACCGCTGTCCAGGTTCACGGAAGCAATCATGATGGTATCACTTCGGGTGTTTTTAGTCAGTGCTCCTGTGGTGGAATCCACACCGAATAATGCAATGTTCCGGTACCCCTTCATGGTCGTTTCAATCTTCTCCTCCACCGCAGGGTTGATAACGATCTCTTCCTCCGGAATATCTACCTTTCCTACCTTTTCGGTTTTAAGTACGCCATAAAGCACGACAACCATAATAAGCAGCACAAAAATTTCCACGACAAACAGTACAATTTTACCGCCTTTTTTCTTTGCCTTTTTCTTTGTTGCCTTTGGAGGCACTTTCTTCTTTTTCCTTACTTCTCTTTCCGGCTCATGCTTAACCGGCTTTTTCTTAACTGCTTTCTTCGATGCTGTTGTAGCCATATAAATTAATCTCTCCCTTTTTACAAATTGAAATCACTTTTGGGCCTTATCATCTGTGAGTCCTTCAAGTAAATGTAATTTCTCACAGTTCAATATTTTCTCACAAATCAGATGTTTAAGCAAGCCCTAAGGAGTTTTTTAATGTATCCTTAAGATTTGTAAATATAGACTTTAATATGCATTTTTATTAATGAAACCCTTAAAGATTGTCAGAAACATAATCTTAAAATCCCAGGACAAGGTCCAGTTTTCAATATAAAATAAATCATATTCAATTCTTTTTCGAATGGATGTATCTCCCCGGTATCCATTAATCTGAGCCCATCCGGTAAGTCCCGGACGCACCTGGTGTTTGATCATGTAACGCGGGATCTCCTCTTTAAATTTCTCTACAAACTGAGGTCTTTCCGGCCTTGGTCCTACCAGTGACATTTCTCCCAACAAAATATTAAAAAGCTGTGGCAGTTCGTCCAGACTGGTTCGCCGCAAAAACTTTCCAACTTTGGTAACTCTCGGGTCATCCTTCACGGTCCATGCCTGCTCCTCCGTGGAAGGTCTCTGCAATTCCATGGTCCGGAATTTATACATATGAAAGGGCTTATTGTGAAGCCCTACACGCTCCTGCTTAAAAATCACCGGTCCCCGACTGGTAAACCGCACCATCAAAGCAACCGTCAACATAATCGGTGATGATATCAGAATGCCTAGCGTAGAACCCAAAATATCCACTGCCCTCTTTGCTACCCAGTTTAGCGTATTGGTTAGCGGCACATACCGGATATTGATAACCGGAAGCCCCATCAAATCCTCGGTATAGGGATGACTGGGCACCAAAGAATTATAATCCGGGATAAACTTTGTATGAACGCCGGATTTTTCACACAAATCCACAATGTTTTCCAAATGATCGTAATCGTTAAGAGCCAGTGTGATTGCAATTTCATCCAACTTATTCTCTGGGAGAATATATTTAATGTTTTCTACCCTTCCCACCACTTTAACGCCTTTATAAATGGTGCCGCTGGGAATACGGTCATCCAAAATGCCTCTTATCACATATCCCCACTGGGGATTTGCATTAATTCTGTTAATATATTCTTCCGCTGCCCTGGAATATCCCACCAAAAGCATATACTTCAGGTTATAGCCCTTTTTGCGGAAATACAATAGCAGATTCCGGATCAACGTCCGGCAAATTGTGGTTGCTATGACATTGATTGCAAAGAAGGTCCCCATCATGAAACGGGAAAAATGATTCTGCTTGACCATATACAAAAAAACAATAAAGCCAACGATTCCTACCGTGTTAGCCTTAAGAATCCCTGCTAATTCATATTTACGCCTGGTAGCACGCTTTGGTGCATACATATTAAAGAAATAATATAATATAATATATTCGGGTACCACAAAATAGAGGTAACTAAAATAGACCCTCGTATCAAGTGCGCCTGCGCCGGGTTCTGTATCCGCAAACACCGTGCAAAACTTAATATACCATGCAAGCAAGTAGGAGACTGCCACAACCAGGGCATCCACCAACAAGTGCAATCGATTGAAAAGCTTCTGATTGTCCTTTATCATACCTTGCTACCTTCTTGCAAACATTCTACAATATTATTCCAAAAAGTACAACTTCAAATTCAATGTACCCTATCCCCTTATACGTCTCAACAGATTAATCCATAATTGTACCTGTATCCACAGATAATTAGTAAAATGTCTCCAATTAAAATGTACCCTTGCGTTCTTGCCCACTTCCGACAGGGAAAGCCTCATTCCTCCCGAAAGTCCTTCTTTGTATGCACCTCCAAGTCCTTTTTTGCTAAAAAAGGCAAACTTGCACAAAAACCCCACCAAAAGAAATGGAAGGTTTATGATCACCTGCAATAGAGGCATATTTTTATAAACCAGATAAATGCTGTTTGCCGCCGAGAGCTTTACCTTAAATTCATTATGTCTCGAACCACTAACCGCGCTTCCTGCATGATACACAATCGCCTCCGGTACATACCTATTAGGATATCCACAAATATTTGCCCGATACCCAATATCAACATCTTCCAAATAAGCAAAATGATTTACATCAAAATATCCAATTTCAGAAAAAATACTTTTACGGTATAATGCGCAGGCAGCGCAGGAAGAAAACACCCGGTCAGACTTAGTCCACAAATCCGACGATTTCCCTCTTCCTCTTGCAAAAGCCCAGCCAAGTGCACAATAAAAATCTCCGGCGCCATCCAGCTTTTCCGGCTCTTTTAAACTGATCAGCTTTGCTGATACGGAAAAAGCTTTTGGATATCGATCCATCTCCTTCTCTAGATATTCTACCGCCTTTACATCCACAACGGTATCGTTATTAAGCAGTAGTACATACTCCGTTTCGGCTGCCCTGATCCCGGCATTTACTGCTGCTGAAAACCCTTTGTTTTCTTCAAAAGAAATAATTTGGGTCTGAGGGAACCGCTCCCTAACGAGTTCAAGACTTCCATCCGCTGAAGCATTATCTACTACAATCACTTCAAGTGGTATACTACTTTTATAAACCGAATTCAAGCAACCTTCTATATAGTTTATTCCTTTATAATTAGGAATAACAACCGTTGTTTTTACCATTTATTAATTCCTCTTTTAATTAATCTTCTCTATCATATCCGGGTCCCACACAATCCGCCATCCCTTTTTTCGAATCTTTTCACAGAACCGAAGACTCAAATCTTTATAATCCACCTGATCGTTTAGACAATTTTTCCAGTCAAACCTGCCATTCCCCGGATTCCTCATATATCCAAGTCCAAGCATTTCGCCCAGAACTTCCTCGGCACGAGGAGATACCTTCATGCATCTGATATCCACAGCCTCCACTTCCTGCATCAGGGATGCCCGATGCATATATCCGCTATATTCTCTGTGGAGCCCTTCATAAATTACTTTACCTTCTTCTGTATAGATGCCAGAAATAACTTTATTTGTCTTATCAATGATTTTTCCTCCGATGACCGCCGTGTCCAGTCTGTTGGCAAACAGATCCGGTTGATAGTCTATCCGGTAAAATCCCAAATGACGAATATGAGACACTTTTCCTTTCCAGTTTCTGCTCCGAATAAAATCCTCGATTGCACGCTTTCCCGCATCATAAGCATATTGCTTACTTGCAGGATTTTCAGCAGTAGACTGCTCATGGCAGCGCCAGTGATAAAGAACTTTTGGTATATGTGCAACAGGCAGATCTGCCTTTGTTGTTCTTTGCTTATCCTTTCCTAGCATACTGCTCACTGCCCGGAGCACCAGATCATAATCCTGCGCTCCATCGCACACGGTTCGAAAACACAATTCCTGCATAAGTTGACGCTTCATCACCAGGAAATGACAGATATAATTATTGGACAAAATTAAATCGAGGTTAAATTTCGGTTTCTTATTAACTTCAAAAAACTGTAATCCTGTTCCGTCACATTTATCCTCATCAGAATATAACATCTGTAATTGAATATTTTTTTCTTCCTGCTTTTGAATTTCCTTCGCCATCTCGTAAAGTGCATTAGGTGTAAGCAGATCATCATGATCCAAAAGTGCTGCATAATCCCCGGTGGCATACATCAGCGCCTGATTGGTATTCGCGGATATTCCTGCATTTTGTTTCAGCCTTCGATATTTGATGCGGGGATCATCATAGCTTTTCACAATCTGCTCTACCCGGTCGCTTTCACTGGCATCCGCCAAAAGCAGTTCAAAATTTCCATAAGTCTGATCAAAAACCGATTGCAGCATAGCCCGCAGATATTCTTCCTTTGTCTCATAAGCTGGAACCAGAATACTGAACCGAATCTGAAAGGAATCTGATTTTTCTTTTTGCGCAAGGAGTTCAGCCGGATCTGGATCTTCATAGTGATAATCATCCGCCTTTTCTGTTTCCACTCTCTCCCTAGCTGCATAGTATGCCTGCTTTACTCCATTTTTTTTCAGATAGTTCAAAGTTTTCTTCAAATTGCTCATTTTTAGAATTTTTGCCATATCTTATGCCTGCCTTATGTTTTTCTCCTTATACGGCAAATCGCCCTGATAACCAGGGCGATTTTTTAATTTTACCGTTCTATTACAGATAAGCTTTCAACGCTTCTGTAAGTTTTTCCACTTTCTGTTGTGCATCCTCCAAGCTGTTTCCTTTTACGCCCATATAAAACTTAATTTTGGGTTCTGTACCGGAAGGACGGGCACAACACCAGGAATCATTAGTTAGATCAAAGTAAAGCACGTTCGATTTCGGAAGTCCGGTAGGTTTCTGCTCACCGGTCTCCATGTTCGTCGTTACATCTCGGTCATAATCCCTCAGTTCTTTTACAATCAGTTCTCCAAAATTCTTCGGCGGATTGCTGCGAAGCTTATCCATCATTTCTGCAATCTGTTTGGAACCATCGATTCCCTTTAGAGTAATTGCATACTGCGTTTCCTTGAAGTATCCATACTTTTCGTAGAGCTTTAACATCTGATCCCACACCGTAATACCGTTCTTCTTGCACCACGCTGCCACCTCGCACAGGCACATTACTGCAACTACGGCATCCTTGTCTCTTGCATGGGTTCCTGCCAGACAGCCATAGCTCTCTTCAAGTCCAAATACGTAATTATTGGAACCATTTTGTTCAAAGAGTTTAATTTGCTCCCCAATATATTTAAATCCAGTCAGTACTTCAATAAATTTCACCTGATAATCTTCACAAATGGCTTTTGCCATGTTTGTGGTAACAATGGTAGTTACCAGCGCCGGATTCTCAGGCATGGTTTTCGTTGCTGCTCTTTCTCTTAAAATGTACTCTGCGATCAGCATACCGGACATATTTCCGGTAAAGGGCATGTACTCCCCAGTCTTAGAATCCAATGCGTAAATTCCCAGTCTGTCCGCATCCGGGTCGGTAGCCAGAACAATATCTGCATTCTTTTCTTTTGCCAGCTTAAGCGCAAGGGTAAATGCCTTGGGATCTTCCGGATTGGGGTATTCCAATGTGGTAAAATCCGGATCTGGAAGCTCCTGCTCCGGAACAACATAAACATGCTTAAATCCAAGCTCGGAGAGAATTCTTCTAACCGGCACATTTCCTGTTCCGTGGAAAGGTGAATAGACGATACGAATGTCATCTGCAACTTCCTTAATGACATCTGGATGAATAATCTGCTTTTTCAGTTCAACCATATATGCATCGTCAATTTCCGCGCCGATCACCTGATAAAGTCCAGCCTTCACTGCCTCATCCTTATCCATAGTCTTTACCTGATGATAGTCCGTAACCTTCTTGACTTCTTCAATGATCTCTTTGTCCTTGGGAGCTGTAACCTGGGCACCGTCCTCCCAATATGCCTTATATCCGTTATATTCCGGAGGATTATGGCTTGCTGTAATCACAATACCGGAAATACATCCTAGCTTACGAAGTGCAAAGGAAAGCTCCGGTGTAGGACGAAGTGCATCAAACACATAAGCCTTAATACCGTTTGCTGCCAGGCAAAGAGCCGCCTCATCTGCAAATTCCGGTGACATTCTTCTGGAATCATATGCGATCGCTACGCCTCTGTCCTTACCTCCCTGGCTGATAATATAATTTGCAAGACCCTGAGTCGCTTTCCGTACGGTATAAATATTCATGCGGTTTGTTCCGGCGCCGATCACGCCTCGAAGTCCGCCTGTACCGAATTCCAATTCTTTGTAGAAGCGGTCTTCTATTTCCTTTTCATTTCCCTCAATCCCGCGAAGCTCGTCTCTGGTCTTTTCATCAAAGTAAGCATCTGTAAGCCAAAATTCATACTGCTCTTTGTAGCTCATTTCCATACCTCCTGATCCTGTTTATTTTCTGAAACTAATTTTACCACAATATACCTATATTTTCAAAGCAAAGTCACTTCGATCCAGAGAAAAATTCGGATTGTAATAAGAGTCGCCTGCATCCAGCATTTCTTTCCACTTTTCCCGGAACCTTGAAGACTCCCGCTCGTAGCGCTGTGCTTTTTCTCCTTTATCATCAAGCCCTCTGGATATGGACTCAAAATGATAAAGCTCCGCAAAGGGCGTAAACACATTTAAGTATCCCTTCTGGCGCAGTTTCAGACAAAAGTCCACATCGTTTAACGAGATTGCAAAAGACTCATCTAATCCTCCGACCTGCTCAAAAAGCTCCTTCTTTACCAAAAGGCAGGCTCCGGTTACCGCGGAAACATTTTGTGCATAGCAGAGTCTTCCCATATACCCCAGATTGTCACGGTGTTGTCCATAATGACTGTGCCCTGCCGTCCGGTGAGCCCCTAATGCCAGCACAACGCCTGCATGCTGTATGGTTTTGTCACCGTAGTAAAGCTTTGCTCCTACCGCACCCACATCCTCTCGCTGTGCATACATCAAAAGCTCCTCCATCCAGTTAACAGTGATGACCTGCGTGTCATTGTTCAGAAGCAGAATATAATCTCCCTTGGCATGCTTCACTCCCAGATTATTCACAGCAGAATAATTAAAAGCTCCTTCGAACGTCACAATTTTAACTTTGGGATTTTCAGAAAGCCCCTCATAATAATCAAAAATGCTCTTTTCGCTGCTTCCGTTTTCCACAATGATAATTTCAAAATTCTCGTAAGTAGATTTTTCAAATATGGAGTCCACACACCGCTTCAGATCTTCCACATGATCTTTGTTGGCTATAATTATAGAAATAAGAGGACTTCCTATAATTTGATAGCGAATCTTAAAAATCGTTTCAAACGCTCTTGTTGAAGTAATCTGAAAATGTTCAAATCCATGTCTTCGCAAATGATCTGCCACAGCTCCCTTGGCTGATTCAATGGCATATGGCTTCGCCTCAATTCCCGCTGCGGTGCTTCCCGGATGACTCCGCCAATAATATAGAAGCTTTGGAACATGAACTACACACTTTGCCCGGTCCGTCAGCCGAAGAATCATATCATGATCCTGACTTCCATCAAATCGGGACCTGAATAATTCCGTTCCATCCAAAAGTTCTCTGGCAAACACGCTGAAATGACAGATATAATTATTAGCGCGCAGATTATCAATAGCATAATCCGGCTTAAAATGCATGGTCAGCATTTTGTTGATATCACCGCTCTTAAAGGTGGTCTCATCACAGTATATGTAATCTGCTCCCCTTTCATTGATCACCTTTGCATATTCATAAAGCGCACTGGGATGAAGAATATCATCATGATCAAAAAGACCGATATACTCTCCCGTTGCCAGCGTAAGGCAATGATTGGTATTACCTGATATGCCCTCATTCTTATCCAGCTTTTTGTATACAATCCGACCTTTTCCATCTTTCTCCTGATATTCTCTGACAATTTGAGCCACCTCCGGATGTGCTTCATCAGAGCCATCCGCAAGACACAGCTCCCAGTTTTCGTAGGTCTGTGCCGTAACGGATTCGATCATCTCGCGCAGAAACTCTTCAGCAGTATTGTAAAGAGGAACAAGAATACTAATCTTCACCCTACGGGGAAATTCTGTTTCCCGCTGCTTTGCTGCCTCCTCAGGCGTAGGGAAGCTTTTGGTTCCGTAACGTTCCATGGCCTGACGCTCAATTTTCTTGTATTTCAGCTTTGCAATCACACCCCGAAGATTTCCACAGTTTTTCAGTCTCGTCCTCTGACGCAAAAAGAAATGCATGGCCTTTCGAAGCGGAGATGATAATTTCCACAGCGGATTGTTTTTAATCCGATTTAGTTTAAAGGTAAGATCATCACATTTGGCCTCCAGATCTGCCACCCGCCCTGCCAAATCAGCATTTCTTAAATGCTCTTTTACATATTCTTCCCGATAATTTATGTCCTCATTTTGTCCCGTTTTTTCCACAATAACACCCGTTCCTTTTTCATTATTTTTTGACTTCAAGCGTCCAACTGCTCCAATTTACTAACTTTAATCGAGAACACCTGTCTTTTGCCAGCATCCCAAACTGATAATTTCCTTCCGGCAATACGTTCATTTTTACCTTCGCTGCAAACCCAGTTAAATCTACATTTAATTGATCGCTCAAATTATTTTTTATGTCCTTTCTGCACCTTTCATCTACGAAAATTTCAAAAATAACGCCCTTTTCTTTGTCCCTTAGCAACAGCTTTTTGATAAAACACGCGTTATCCGCTCCGATAATAAAACTATAACCCTGGAAGTAATATCCCATATCTTCACTGTATGCTTCCTTATCTTTAGGAGCCTCCACACCATATTTCCATTTGTAAATATCCATAGCGCATTCCATACCCACCACGAGACAGGAATCCTCCCTTGCCCCAGCAGGGATACCATCAAGCTTTGTTACTTCTGACCAGGGCATATTAAGCGTTACCTGGTAGCGGCATGCAGGTGAATATTCAGCCTCCAGCATATCGGTGGTAAGATAAGGGTGATAAAAAGGGTCCTTTCCATACAGCGCCTGATGCCTCTCATAAAGTAAATCCTTTTCTCTCAAAAGGCGAAGCTGCTTTTCCTCAGACTCCCCATCCTTTCCACGGCTTAGAGATTCATGATGATAAAGTATCACATCATTTCTTACTATATTATAATACCCCTTCTCATATAGGGTATAACACAGGTCTACATCATTAAAAGCCACTGCCAGTTCCCGGCAAAAGCCTCCTGCCTGATCAAAAACCTCCCGGCGCAGCAAAAGGCATGCTCCGGTTACCGCCAACATATTATGAACTCCCCGGTTCATTCCATAGTAATGCACTTTTTTATCACTGAGGAACTGAAGCTTGTGAGCCGGTCCCACCCGGAGGTTGGTAATCCCCGCATGCTGGATCGTGTCAGAATTCGGATAAAGCAGTTTTACTCCTACTGCCCCCGCATAGGGCAGAGCTGCCTTTTCTATCATCAGATCCAGCCAGTCGGATTGAAGGATCTCCATATCATCATTCAAAAACAGAAGAAAATTTCCTCTTGCTTTCTTGGCTCCAAGATTGCACATGTCCGAAAAATTAAATTCCATAGGCTGATAAACATAAGTAAATCCGGCCACTGTCGAATTTGCGCTTTTCAAACACTCTAATTCTTCCTCGATCCTTTGCCGGTTAGAATCATTACTTCCATTATCCACAATGATAATCTCATAAGGGTAAGCGGTATATGTTCGTTCCAACAAAGAATGAATACAGTAAAACAAGACTTCCGGGTTATCCTTCGAAGGAATGATTATGGAAATAAACGCTTCGCTCTCGTTCGGCTGTACACATTGTATCGTTTCTGGCAGCCGAAGCTCTCTGATCTGCTCATAACCAGACTCTCTGCTGTGAAACAATACCTGACGGATATGGTATACTGGTGCCAAGTCATCATTCCGTCTGTCAGAAAAGCCACCATGAATACAGATCAATTTATATAAAAGCTCGTAAAGCATCTGCCGTTCTTCCTGCAAAAGCTTTTTTTTCATAACAAGCGTTTTATTTTCTTCCCATATTGCCCTCAGTGCTTCCCGTTTTACCGCAATAAGTCCTCCAAAATAGTAAGAGGATAAAAAGCGATCCGGTGACCAGTCCGGTTTAAACCAAGGTTCCTCTCGCTCACCATGCACCTGTTTCTGCACATCCTCATCGCCATAAATCAAAATTATACTTTCATTTTGAGAAAAAGTCCTATAAATTAGCGTCTTGGCAGCCTCACTGAGTTCTCCTTCATATAAGGTCAAAATGAGAATATCGATATCCTCATTCTCTAAAATAGCACCCCAATTTTCCCAAAAAAATTGTAGGGCATTGATCGAAACAGCCATCTTTTTCTCACTTTCGACACGGTTCGTCTTTAATGAATAATTTCCTTCATTTTCCATTTTCAATCCGTCAAAAGCTTCTTTTGGAGAATCATTTGTCAGACTTTTCTTAACGTCACTCATAATGTCAGGGACAATTTCAATCTTTTCTTCCTGTTGTCTGATCCATTGGTCATAGGAAAGGTCCTTATCCCGTAGCATTTTTTCATACAAACGATGCTGCCTCCGAATTAATGCCATTTTAAGACTTTTCTTGATAAATTTCACCCGTTATCCCTCGCTCTGCTATAATCATGCAACCTCAGTTTCTGAAAGACAAAAATCCGGCCGTTTTCTAAAAAATCTTCTTTATTGCTCCTGCCATATCCTCTGCCAGCTCTGCCGATACTGGTGAAACTTCCATCTTTGCAATCAATTTATTTTCTCCGCGCATCAAATGCTCCGGAAGTCTGATCAAAAGATTGGGATCCTGAGTCGAAAACACATAGCATCCATTTTTTATCATTTTCCCGTTGGTCTCAATATTTTTCTTTTGAGGCAAAATCTCTGTTCCGTTTAATGTAATCTGATGAATCTTTACCATGCAGCTTCGATCCGCCGGATCAATACGCAGACTCCTCACATTTCCATCTACCGGAATTTCAGCCTCCAAATAGTTCTCATCAACATAGATATCCGGCATATACAAGGAGTCCTCTTCCCGAAAGCCCTCACCTCTGTCGTAATAGATCTGTATCCTCTGATCTAGAATCTTCTTAAGATGACGTTCCATAAGTACTTTGGGATCTACCGTATAAGTTCCTATGCCGGCACGAAGCTCACCCATGGACTTTTGTTTTCCTGTCACCTGCTTTTGAAACTGTCTCTCCTTCTCCTGAAAGTACTCCACTTGGTTTTGACTTAGATTTAATTTATTTAAAATCAAATCCAAATTTATTTTATTTCTTTTTTCTTCCTCCAACACATAACAATAGACTGCTCGAAATGCAATTTCTGTAGTCGGAACCTGCTTTTCCAACGTCCATTCATAATCGATCACAGTCCACTTGTCACCGTCCACCAGAATATTGGCAAAAATCAGGTCATAATCTGCTACATGTTTTTCCTCTCCATAGGAAGTCAACTGCAAGTACCGGTCAAACAAGCGATAAAATTCTTCCATATCATCGCTTCCAAGACATCTGTCCAGCAGTTCCTCAAGGGTCACTCCCTGCTCATAAGGAAACTCCGCATAAGCTCCATCCTCTGAAAGCTTACAAGGATTGATGGAAAGTCCGCTGCCCTCATATCTGTCAGATAACAGCAGATAAAACCTCTCCATCTCCTTTATATGAAGACGAGCCTCCTCATTCATAGGAACCTTCCGCACTATCTTCCCTTCCGATGTATTCCATATTTCTGTCCGCAGCTCATATTCCCTCGCTCGGTCATTGGAATATTTCACGTAACTGATCTCCAGTTTCTTTCCGATTACCGCCATATAAGAATTAGAAAATAGATCAAATACCTTATCCCGTATAATTTCATCAAACACATATTTTTCATTGAAGAGCACCATTCGGTCTCTGTCAAAATTACGTATATTATCAATTAATTCTCCCTGGTTCGGAAGCCTTTTGTCTGAATAGATCACTGTGGGGAACTTGTAATCCGGATAAGGATAATAAAAAGAATAGTCCTTAACACCGCAGGATTCGAATATCCTCTCTAATCCCCTGCGCGTAAAGGTTCTTGCACTGCCGCCGTCAGGATATCCTTCCAGCCCGTCAAAATATATGCCGGAGTGATCCTCTTTACATCCCGCCCAATACTTCAGGCCAAATTTATTTTCAATGGCAATTACGATCCGCCCGTCCTCCTTCACATGCCTTTGTATGATCTTTAGGAAGTCCTCATAAGGCGTCCCGGTATGAATATAGGATTGCCCGTATTCAAATGCGCCAATCATACAGATATAATCATAATCTACCGCAAGCGCAGGCTCAATATCGCTGAAATTCCCTACCAAAATCTCTATGTTGTCTCGATGCTGATTCCGCCAGGCATTGATCTGGCTCCTTTTGGCAGATAAGTCCACGCATGTAACCCATCCGGCCTTTTGGGACAATTTATCTGTAATTGCCCCGCATCCCGATCCAATCTCCAACACTCTGTCCGTTGATTTGATCGGAAGCCAGTCCACAATATTTCCCCGAAGAGAAGAAAGATGATACAGTATTGGCCAGCTCATTTTCTGCTCAATGATAGCTGGATACTCTACCTTAGCAGAGTCCTTGACAATCTTAAGTATCTCATCCTCAATAACTCCGTCACTGTATAAATCCTCTCCGGGATAAAAACGATAATCCAATGTAACATTACCGATCTTTTCGGGAAGTTTATTTAACAGTTCATCCTCTGACAAGTAAATCGGCTGTGGTCTTTTCCTGTCCTCGCTCATAGTTCTCCTTTAATCCGTTACCTGAATAACAGAATTCATATCATAATAACCCACGGTATCTTTATCTGAAATTACTGTAATGTTCATTACATCATACAATCTATGATAAACCTGAAAATCTTCTTTTTCATAACCGGTGACTCCCAGCGAAAGCAAATATTCCCCACCCTGAAGATCCAGCTTCTGGGTAAAGGTGATCCTTTTAACGCTTCCCGCCTGCACTGGCTCCAGAAACGCCTTTTCCACCATAGTATTGGTTCCGGTTATCTCCACACCTTTAATATTTTTGATGGTAAACGCAAAAATAGGGGCTTGGATGTCCCGGAAAAAGCGTACAGTCATGTGTACATTACAGCTTTGTCCCTTAATGATCGCTCCGGTTTTACGCCCCGCCTCATCTGTTATATCATATTCCTCAATCAACGCTTCCTTTGTTCCGTACTCCAGAAGCTCCGGGTTTATTGCCATTTCCCCTTTCAGGTCTTCCTGTCCGTTGTTCTCTCCCTGGTTTATCTTCTTGCCCGCTTTGGCTGCTGCCTCCGCGACCTTTCCATCCGCCAGAAATTCATGTCCGTTTTCATCCGGCAGAGGGAATTGTCCCACCAGTACCTGCTTATAGGCATCAATCATCTCCTTGGGAGAACCTTCCCCCAATTTCACACCCTGATTTAAAAGAACCACCCTGTCACAATATTTACTAATACTGCTTAGATCATGGCTGACAAACAAGATGGTTTTTCCCATCTTTTTAAATTCTTCAAATTTATGATAGCATTTTGCCTGAAAAAACACATCCCCAACAGAAAGTGCTTCATCTACGATCAGAATTTCCGGATCAATGTTGATGGCTACCGCAAAAGCAAGACGAACAAACATACCGCTGGAATAGGTTTTTACTGGTTGATTTACATATTCGCCAATATCCGCAAAGCTTAAAATATCTTCCATCCTTGCATCGATTTCCTTTTTGGTAAAGCCGATCATGGTGCCGTTTAAATATATGTTTTCAATTCCGTTGTACTCCATATTAAAGCCGGCTCCAAGCTCTAAAAGAGCCGAAATTCTCCCGTTGACCGCAACCTCTCCCGCAGTGGGATTCAGTACGCCCGTGATGATCTTTAAAATCGTGGATTTTCCCGAACCGTTGGTTCCGATAATCCCCACCGTCTCTCCCTGATGAATGGTCAGATCCACACCTTTTAAGGCATAATGCTCTTTATACTTTTTTTTGCGAGAGAGTCCTAAAGCCTCCTTCAGCCGGTCTGATGGCTTATCATATAGCTTATAGGCCTTTTCCACTCCCTTTACCTGTATGGCAATCACTTCGTTTCCCATGGTACGTCTCCTCTTTTACAGCACATCTGCAAAATGCACCTTAAGCCTTTTGAATATCAATGAACCCACGCAAAACAGCGTCACCGTGAAAATCCAGAAATAAGTAGATGAATAGAAATGCTCAAAGAACCACTCATCTCCATAAATAGCATTCCGATATCCGTTTACAATATAAACAAGAGGATTCAGCTTAAAAAGAGTGATCACCTGATCATTCTTCAGCATCCCGATATCCCACAAAATCGGAGTCGCCCACATTCCCACCTGCAGGCCGATATTAATGATCTGAGCCAAATCCCTGAAAAACACCACAATGGCACAGGTACAGTAGCTCATGGCAAGAACCAGCACAAACATACAAAAACTGTAATAGACTACCTGAATGGTATAAAACGTGGGATAATAACCATAAACAGCTGCCACCACCAGGAGAACAGCTACGAAGAAAAGATGAATAAAGGTAGCGGCAATCAGTTTAATGATCGGAAGAATACTGATGTTAAAAACCACCTTCTTTACCAGGTAGCTATATTCCAATAAAGCACTGGTCCCGTTTGTGATCGCTTCCGAAAAGAAAAACCAGGGCACAAGTCCTGCCGTCAGATAAAGCACATAGGGAACCTCCACTCCACTAGCCAACAACTGGGATCTGGTCTGAAATACCCTGTCAAATACAATATAATACATCAATACCGTGACCACCGGCTGTACCAGCGCCCACAAAAAACCCAAATAAGATCCCGCGTATCGCTTTTTAAAATCATTTTTGGCTAATTTCCAGATCAGTTCCCTGCTTTGAAAAAGCTCTTTGGGAATGATAAACATCCGGTCATAATAAACTCCGAAAATAATACATGCCAATGCAAGTAAGGCACAGGCACAATACTTTTTCAAATCCTCGGTTCTCTGATCCGGTGCAAGGGGATTATGATGCGTCAGCACAACAATCGCCACAAGGATGCAGATTCCGTAAAATACTCCGATTCCTACCGGCTTCGAAAGCGGCTTAAAACCAGGCCGCCTCTTTTCCCTCTTTTTATCTTTCATCTTCTATCCATTCTTCCTGCTTTCGGTATATTCCTTAATGCCGCCCCACGCTTTATCCCTGTCGGATAAGATCAGTTCCTGCCCCGGCTCTATGGGCCACGCAATACCAATGTCCGGATCGTCGTATTTTAAACCGCCCTCATCTCCCGGATGATAAAAATCTGTACACTTATAAGCAAACTCCGCATAATCGGACAGCACCAGAAATCCATGAGCAAAGTTTTTGGGGATAAAAAACTGTTTTTTGTTCTCGGCAGACAAGGTCACTCCATACCACTGTCCGTAAGTGGCTGAGCCAGATCTTAAATCCACTGCTACATCAAACACTTCCCCGGCGATCACCCTGACAAGCTTGTCCTGCGGATAATTGATTTGGAAATGCAGACCACGCAGCACATTTTTCACGGAAGAAGACTGGTTGTCCTGAACAAAAACCTGGTCAATTCCTGCTTCTTTATAGTCATTATAATTGTAAGTCTCCACAAAATAGCCCCTGGCATCCCCAAACACTGTGGGAGTGATGATCTTCAATCCGTCAATTGCACATGTCTCTACTGTTATCTTTCCCATTTTCGCGCTGTACTCCTTTTCCTATGATTATATTTTATCTGGTCTTTATAGGCCTTCCGCCACTTCTTTCATATATTTCCCATAATCCGTCTTCATCAGCGGCTCTGCCAGCTTTAGAAGCTGCTCTTTGCTGATAAATCCTCTCTTATATGCAATCTCTTCAATGCAGGAAATATACAGTCCCTGCCTCTTCTGGAATGCCGCGACAAAGTCCGCTGCATCTAACAGGGAATCATGATTTCCCGTATCCAGCCACGCAAACCCGCGTCCCAGTGTTTCTACCCTCAACGTTCCTCTTCTCAAATACTCATTATTGATGCTGGTAATCTCAATCTCTCCTCTGGCCGAAGGCTTTACATTCGCTGCAATCTCCACCACATCATTATCATAAAAATAAAGTCCCGGAACCGCATAGTTGCTCTTGGGATTTTCCGGCTTTTCTTCGATGGAAAGAGCCTTACCGTTTTCATCAAATTCCACTACCCCGTACTCCCTGGGATCTCTTACATAATATCCAAAGATCGTAGCTCCCTTGCTTCTGCCTGCCACTTCTCGAAGTACTCTGGAAAAGCTCTGTCCATAAAAAATATTGTCGCCAAGAACCAGTGCCACACTATCTTTTCCAATGAAATCAGCCCCTATAATAAACGCATCTGCAAGTCCTCTGGGCTGCTCCTGAACTGCATAGGAAAATTTCATCCCAAGCTGACTTCCGTCTCCTAACAATTCTTCAAACACCGGAAGGTCTCTGGGTGTTGATATAATCAGAACCTCCCGAATCCCTGCCAGCATCAGCGTTGACAGCGGATAGTAAATCATCGGTTTATCATATACCGGCATGATCTGTTTACTGATTGCTTTGGTGAGAGGATATAATCTGGTTCCCGATCCTCCCGCTAAAATAATTCCTTTCATTGTCCACCCATTCTCCATTCTTGAATTTTAGCCGTAAATTCCCTATGCATAGCTTTTATTAGTATACCACAAAATGGGAGTGATTGTAAATCACTCCCAAAAAGATGCCGTCTGTCATCTCAGTTCTCTGCGGCTTCCGATTTCCAGCTTTTCAAAGATATTGGACAGATGTTTTTTTACGGTGCTCTCCGATATACAGAGTTCTTCCCCTATCTCCCTGTTGGTCAGCCCCTGCTTCACAAGCTCCGCTACTACTCTTTCCTGCCTGGTCAGTTTGGAGAAATCCAATTCCTTTTTCCTTTCATTCTCTTCTTCGGATGCTCCCTGCTTTTCTTCATTATCCCAGAGTCCCTTTTCCTCTTTGAGCAGAGGACCCTCATTCTCCTCCTTCAGAACCACATAACATACAAAGCCATAAAACAGTGGCCGCAGATCCAGCGCCAAATCCGCCAGAATCTCTCCCTGTGATATATCGCCATGCATCATGCTGACAAAAATCAGCATAAAGGTCTCCAAATACCCGGCAGTCACCGCATTTCTCTTAAAGATTCGCTGAAAATCCCTCCATTTCACATGCTTATCAAAGTGAGGAATGCACAATATCATGCTCCCCAGGAGAAACATGCCAATGTGCCGGGGGCTAAAGAGCAGGATTGTCTCCGTCTTCAGCAAGAGGCATAAAAGAAGCACATATCCAATCACCGCTGCCAGGTTTTTTAGCATTTTTTTCATAGGTAAACCCTATTCCTTTTCACTGATAAATTCCTGTATCTTTACATTAAGCCTCGCCTGCAGGGGCAAAAGGACAAGGGCGGTTCCCATTCCATAAATAAGTGAAAGAAGCGCTACCGAAAAGCTGGGGCCGAGACGCGCCGGATCATCCATTCTATAAATGATAAAAATACCCTGTATGGCACAGATAAATACAGATACTACCATCATGATCTTTATAGTCAAGCTAACTGCTTCTTTCGCCCGTTTTAGTTCCTGCAGGCTTCCTGCCTCCTTTTTTCCTATTACCAGACGAAAAGCATTGCTAAAATCTTTCAGCAATCCTCCCGATATCAGCAGTGGAACCAAAAACAACACCAGGAAAATGATTGTGGAGAAATCACAAAACCGGTAAAGCATAGAGCTTCCGGTCACTCCCCATGTACCGCACATTACTGCTGTCAATAGAATAACACAAATTACTGATAATAAATACATTTCTTCTTCCTCCTTTTCGACTCTTATAGATTTTTATTTGACTTCTTCTTTCTTAAATCTAAGCATACTTGTAGCAATTCCCAATAAGCATATAGTCAGAATAATAGATAAAGAAATTTCTTTGGGGCAACTCTGCCGTGATAAACGTCCGGTTACAAGAAGGTAGGATGCCGACCACGGATAAAACCCCGCTATTGGAGAATTTGACAAAACAACATTAATTAGGCTAATTGCAACAATAGCTATCAATGGTGTAACAAATCCCTTCGTCCTAATTGTAAGATATATAAAAGGTGTCTGTGAAGCAAATAATAATATTCCTCCCAAAAACATTTTTATCAGAAAGAAAATAAAATAAGGAATTGTAAACTCTGTCACCGGGATAAAACAATTACACAAAAAAGCCGACATCAAAATTTCCAACCAGGAAATCAACATAAACGTCAAAGTAAGTATTGCAAAGAAAAGAATTTTACCCCAAAGAAAAGATGTACGCGAAACTGGAATGGTAAAAATGCTTTTCAGCGTTCCATCTGTATATTCCCGTCCGATTATCCATGCGCCGAAAATCGTTAATATCATTGGCGCAAATAAAAGCATTAGAAACATAAGCGAGTCATCATAAAGTGAAAACAAACTCATAGCAATTCCGGAATCGGAAAAATATTTTGTAACAGCTTTTACCGTAACAAAGATGGGGACAATTAATGTACTCAACATTCCAATCAGAGGAAACTTCGAGTGTTTCAACTTTATATATTCACATTGTAGCAGCCTATGCAATTCCCTCACCTCCCGTTATTCGTTTGAAATGTTCTTCAAGACTATCCTCGCAGGTATACACTTTAGCAAGACTTTGTTCTTCCAACAATATTCCTTTGTCGATAATGCCAATATCATCGGCGAGTAATGAAATTTCAGACAATGTATGGCTGGATACAAGAATAGTTTTTCCTTTTTCATCACATAACTGTCGAAGGAAAGAGCGAAGCTCTGCAATCCCAATGGGATCCAGTCCATTCATTGGTTCATCCAATATCAATAATTCAGGATTATGCATAATTGCAAGAGCAATGCCCAAGCGCTGTTTCATGCCCAGTGAATATTGTGAAAATACTTTTTTGTCCCCATAGGGTAAGCCGACTATATCTAATGCATCCTTTATCACATGGCAATTTACCACTCCTCGTAAGGTTGCAAAAATATACAGGTTTTCTGTTGCAGTTAGGTTTGGATAAAAACCGGGGGCTTCGATTATACTTCCGACACGGGGGAGGATTTCTTTTTCATTCCCAAACAAAGGCCTGCCCCAAATTAACACTTCCCCGTCCGTGGGCTTGATAAGTCCAAGCAGCATTTTCATAGTAGTGGTTTTTCCTGCGCCATTCCTCCCAAGCAGTCCATATGTCCTTCCTTTCCGAACGTGGATACTCAGATTGGCAACACTTTGCCCGATATCGTATGTTTTGGTAAGGTTTTTAGTTTCAATTATGTATTCACTCATTCAAAACCTCCTTTTAGCCATATTCTAGCCGGCAGATTGCAAAAAGAAAATACTACTTTCACACTGAAAAGTAGTATTTTTCGTAGTAATCTTCATTTTCTGAAATATCACAAAGCAATTGCCGTATGGTGAAAGGTCGTTTTTCACGTTAGCGGTTCTGATACATATCCTCATAATATTTTTGATAATCGCCGCTGGTTACATTCTTCATCCATTCTTCATGCTCAAAAAACCATTCAATGGTGCGCCTGATTCCTTCTTTAAACATAGTCTCCGGCTCCCAACCGATTTCCGCCCTGATCTTGTCCGGCGCAATAGCATATCTGCGGTCGTGTCCCTTGCGGTCCACCACATAGGTAATCAGATCCTCATTGATATGAGCCTTTCGGGGATCTCCCTCAGGCAACATTTCCTGCAGAGTATCCAAAATGATATGAATAATCTCAATATTCTGCTTCTCATTATGGCCGCCTACATTGTATGTTTCAAACAGTCTTCCCTTTTCCTGCACCATATCAATAGCCTTGGCATGATCCTCTACATAAAGCCAGTCACGGACGTTTTTACCGTCACCATACACGGGAAGCTTTTTGCCTTGAAGGGCATTATTGATAATAAGCGGGATCAGCTTTTCCGGGAACTGGTACGGCCCATAGTTATTGGAACAATTGGTAATGTTAGCCGGGAATTTATAAGTATCCATATACGCTTTTACCAGCATGTCAGAGCTTGCTTTACTTGCAGAGTAAGGGCTGTGAGGCGCATAAGGCGTTGTCTCATAAAAGTAACCGCCATCCTCCGGCAGAGAGCCATAAACCTCATCGGTGGACACATGGAGAAATTTCTTACCTTCTTTATAGGTTCCATCGGGATTTTCCCATGCGGCTTTTGCACAATTCAGCATCACTGCGGTGCCCAGCACATTGGTCTGCACAAACACCTCAGGATTTTTGATGCTGCGGTCCACATGACTTTCCGCTGCAAAATGCACAACTCTGTCGATGTCATTTTCTGCAAAAATCTTTGAGATAGCTTCCTTATCACAGATATCCGCCTTTACAAAGGTGTAATTGCTTTGTCCTTCCACCTCTTTTAAGTTCTCAAGATTACCTGCATAAGTCAGGGCATCTACATTGATAATGCGGATTTCGTCTCCATACTTTTTGAACATATAATGAATGTAATTGGAACCGATAAATCCTGCTCCCCCTGTCACTAAATAGGTTCTCATCTGCTTTCTCCTTTTCTTCTGTTTTTAGTATCCCATGTAACTGGTGTTCATATCCACATTTCCGCTGATTCCCGGAACCGATCCCTTGGAGGAATACTGCCACATGTCGTATCTGGTTCTTGAATAACTGGGTGATGCAGCGTACTGTGCCAGCCAGATTTTATATCCCGTAAGGCTCGGCGTCTCGATCTTTTCATTAAACCATGTTTTGTTTGCATAAACGCCTGCTTTATAGCCGGAGTTTTGAATGGTCTGGCAAAACGCCTTGCATACCGCCGTTCTGGTGGAAACGCTGATTCCATCTGCCCGGCCTCCGCTGGACTCTACATCCAAAAATACCGGGAAACTGATATTATAGCCTTTGATCAATCCCAATACCATGGAAGCCTCTTCCACAGCCTCCACCTCGTTCACTGCCTGGGTGAAGAAATAAATTCCGACCCTGATCCCTGCATTGGCTGCTCCCTGAATATTAGCCCTGAATTTGGGATCTTCAATCAATGCCCCTGTGGTGGAGCCACGATAACCGCATCGAATGATAACATAGGACACACCACTGTTTTTCACGGCATTCCAGTCAATATTACCATTCCACTTGGAAACGTCAATACCGAAGCTTCCGGAACTCTTATTTAAGGAACCGTCGCTGTTAAAGCTGTATTTTGCCCCCAAAATAACCTGCTCGCCGGTTACCTTATTTCCATTTTTGTCAAAGAAATAGGTTACCCCATCAATTACCTGCCAGCCGGTATAACGGTACTCTCCGGTAGTGGTTTTCTTTAAGCGGTAAAATTCTGTATATTTATAGTAATCAGCATATTTTGCCTCTCTGAACTTGCCGTCTGAATCCTTTACATACAATGTCTCACCGTCTGTACTCTTCAGCGTTGTTTTCGTATCCTCTTTCGCCTTATTGGGTGTTGCACTCGGCGTCGCCGTCGGTGTCGCGCTTGGTGTTGCCGTCGGTGTAGGCGTTACGCTGGGAGTCGGTGTTGCAGAAGCCGAAGGGGTGGCTGTAACTGCTGCTGTCGGTTCCACTGTAGGAATTACTGTAGGTATCTGAGTTGGCACCTCTGTAGGTTCTGTCGTAGGCTCTGACGTAGGTTCCTCTGTAGGTTCTATTGTAGGTTCTGACGTAGGTTCCTCTGTAGGTTCTGTTGTAGGTTCCTCGGTGGGTTCTGTTGTAGGTTCCTCAGTTGTTTCATCGCCCTCAACTAACAACCTAAATCCTATCGCCGCCTTAGCACCGGGATCCGGAACCTTCTTACTATCAACCTTTTCATAGCTTTCTTCTGTCTTTTCGGTTCCTTCAATGATTGTCTTAGTAGATTCCACCCACTCAACGGTATCCGCATTGACAGACTCCACTACCGTCTCATTAACCTTGGTGTCCTCCACTGCCGCATTGACTTGCGCTTCCGTCTTAACCTCATCGGCCACATCTACCTTCTTATATTCAATGGTATCCTTAACCGTAATCGTTATCTTTTCAGTTGAAATATCATAGTTCTCATCAGAAGAAGGCGAAGTGATCCTCACCTTATATTTTCCCGGTGTCATATCCGTCTGATAGATAATTCCATCCTTATCCTCATCCTTCTTCGTATAAGTCTCACCTGACGGTTTCTCAATTTCCACTTCAAATGTAACATTTGGAATCAGCTTTCCCGTATTACTGTCCACAAATTTAATTTTTAAATCCTTTTGGATAGATGACAAATTCAAAAGCACTTGTGCCTTTTTATGGTCATCCTCTCCCTGCTTGTTTTCTTCTTCCTCTTCCTCTTCCAATTCTTCTTGCATGGTTGCTGCCATCAATTTTGCTGCCTGTGCATCGGCAATAGCCACAAGGCCTCGCTCTCCGATCACACTGATATCCTCCAGCCCCACTCCAATCTCCGCAAAAGCCTCCATCTGTTTCTTAATATTCCGGCTATTCAGATACAGGCTTCCCGTTACGACTGCCAAAACAAGCACCGCTACCCCGGCAAGTGCAATCGCATAGTCTGCTGTCGGCAAATGAGTCAGTTTATAAACAAATGCCACAAATCCGCTTTTCTCGTCTTCATCATCTTCGTAATATTCGTCGTCTTCCTTATCCTCTTCGTCCTCTTCGTAGTACTCGTCGTCTTCCTCATCCTCTTCGTCCTCTTCGTAGTACTCGTCGTCTTCCTCGTCCTCTT